>JBHGBB010000028.1:0-25529 GCA_041946755.1 bacterium
GAAAATCAAAATAAGAATGAAAAGGGGAAAATATACTTAAGATTATAAATTAATAGTATGAGCTATCTCAATTTTTATCTCGATATATTATTTCCTTTTATTATTTATTTTCCTATTGGAGCGTATCTTCTGAAATGCGGAATAAAAATACTCAATAAAAAATACATATCTTATACTAAAGCTACCGGGATCGTTTTATTAATTATCGCCATAATCATATTTCTATTCCAAGTAGGTACGGTTGGATTAGCCTATCTATTGAGCGGGGTCTTTTCTATTGAAGATTATCATTTTCAGATCTCATCATTCTTGATGATTCCAATATCATTTTTTATCCAAGGTTTACTAATTAAGTTATTACTAAATATCGGATTCTGGAAAGCTATGTTGATAAGTTTAGTATTAAGTGCAGTAATATTGCTCTGCTATTTAGTTTGGTTTGTCTTACTTCTTATTGATTAATACACTATATGTTATTATAACCTTTTTTCAGGTAGCACTATGTAACCAAAAACATCAAGATAACTTTGAAGTGAAAATATTTCTACCGATGGAAGAGAACAACTAACCAGATAAGAATGCAGTAGACTCCGAAGATATAGAGGCTATTTTTCTGCACATACTGCAAGAAGTATTTTATTGCGATATACCCCGATATCGCTGCAGCAATAAAACCTGCTACTAAAATCGTTATATAAACACTGGTGACTTCCATATGGATGAGATGCTTAAACTTCACCAATCCTGCCCCAAGAATGATTGGAATTGATAATAGAAACGAGAATCGCGCGGCTGTCGGTCGATCTAATCCACTGAACATGCCGACCGAAATTGTTGATCCCGACCGGGATATCCCCGGAGCAATGGCAATCGCTTGAGCGATCCCAATCGCTATCCCGCGCCAAAAGGTTACCTCTTGTGCTGGCATGATAAACCGTTTACTAATAAACTCGCTAGAAATTAAAAGGATTGCAGTAACTAATAAAAACCAACCAACGATATGCGGTTTCCCGAACAGAGCTTCAAACTTCGATTCAAATAAGAATCCTAATAAACCCGCAGGAATAGTTGCATAGATAATCAACCAAGCTAATTTCGCATCCGGACTCGCCCGGAAAGTTTTATTGGTTAAACTCCGGAAAAATGCTACGATAAGTTTAATGATATCTTTCCAGAAATAAGCTGCTACCGCAACTAAGGTCCCGAGATGCACTCCAACATCAAAAATTACATCCGGTTCTCCCCATTTTAGGAAATAAGGAACTAATACCAGATGAGCGGAACTGCTTACCGGTAGGAATTCGGTTAATCCCTGGACTATACCTAGGATTATTGCCTGGATTACTGTCATAAAAATAGTTAATTAGTTAAGGAAGAAATAGGTTTAATAGTTGGGTTAAGGTTAGGGAGTGAGTAAAGTAGTTCGGAGTAGTAGTTGGTAAATACTAACAACCAATAACTAACGACCTAACTCACTACCTTACCTTTACCTAACAACATTATTTTTAACTTATTTAACCGGATTTTGTGCTGTGGTTGTGGTTGACAATTTGTATACTACTTCTCCCGGTTTAACGAAATTCAGTTTCTCTCTGGCATCTTTTTCTACCATAAACGGGTCGCCTTTTTGCAACTTTTTCTTTACCGCTTCTTTATCCTGAATCTGCTGTTCGAGTACCTGATTCTGCTGCTGTACCAAATCTTTCTGTTGGTTAGTCGATTGTAATTCCAAATATTCTTTAAACAACACCGCTAACGGAATCAAAATAACCGCACTCCAGAAAAACAGTTTTGGAGTAACAATCTTTCGCTTCCCTAATTTATTCCCATTATCCTCTTTCATACGGCATATATTATATCTAAAAATCGGGATTGAAATCTTGCATTAAGCGATTTTATTCTAATAAGGTAATCTCGCCACCAACTAATTTGGTTATAATTCCGCTACTTGACCGCAGGATTAAACTCCCATCTAAATCTATATCAACCACATATCCGGTAGTTTTATATTTTAATCCTTCAACCTGGACTAATTTTCCGAGTGTATCCGATAACCGTTTCCATTCAGTCATCGCCGATTTCGTTCCTTCTTTTAGACACTGGAAATAATGCAACTCGAAATAGTGCATAATCTCGGCAATAACCGCTGCTCGAGAGATAGAATTCCTTTTTTTTAATTCTATCTTGAGTGAGGTAGCTTGATTCCGCAACTCTTCTAGAAACTCAGTCTTTTTAATATTAATATTAACGCCAATACCGATAACAGCAAACTTAATTTTCGATTTAACCACTTCCAATTCGGTTAATATCCCGGCAACTTTCTTTCCATGAATCTGAACATCGTTCGGCCATTTGATACATGCCGGTAGTCCGGTTGATTTGCGAATTCCTTCCGCAACCGCAATTGCAGCAATGGCGGTTAACCGAGGGGCATGATTCGGCACCCAATCAGGTTTTAAAATAATCGAAAATAATAAAGATTTACCCGCTGGCGAGAACCAGGTCCGGTTATTCCGCCCTCTACCCTGCGTCTGTTCTTCACCAATAACGAGCGTCCCTTCCGGTGCGTTTCCTTTCGCCAATTCTCGAGCGATAAGGTTGGTTGACCCAACTTGGGTATAATAATGGATTCGGCAACCGAAAGTCTTGGTCTTGATAGCATCAGCGAATTGTTGTGGCCATTCAATCATTTTGAGAGAGTTACTTAATCAATTTCTAATGATATATCTAGAGCCGGTGCTGAATGAGTTAATGCGCCGACTGAAATCAAATCTACTCCGGTTTTCGCTATTCCGCGAACGGTTTTTAAGCTTACCCCGCCGGAAACCTCGATTAACGCCCTTTCCCGAATCAGGCTAACCGCTAGTTTGATTTTCGGAATCGGCATATTATCCAGCATAATAATATCTACTTTAACCGCTAGCGCTTCTTGTACTTCTTTAAGACTTTTTGTTTCAACTTCAATCAGCATCTTATTGTTTTTAATCGATTTCCGTACCCGGGTAACCGCATCGGTTATACTTCCAGCAATTTCGATATGATTATCTTTAATCAGAATCTGGTCATAAAGCCCAAACCGATGATTATATCCCCCGCCAACACGAACCGCATATTTTTCGAGAGAACGAAATAACGGAGTTGTTTTCCGGGTATCTAATATTTTCGCGGGATATGGCTTAACCTTATCAACATATTTCCGGGTTAAACTGGCAATTCCGGATAACCGCTGAATGAAATTGAGCAGCACCCGTTCCCGGGATAAAAGAAGACTTGCCACCGCTTCGATCTCAGCGATAATATCTCCTTTTTTAATCTTATCTCCATCTTTGAAATAGAACTGATACTTGGGTTTAGTACCTAAAATAAGTGGGATTAAAGGTAGACCAGCAATAATTCCAGCCGCTTTCGCCTGCAGTTTAGCTTTCCCAATACGGTTATTGGAAATAATGCTGGAAGTGGTAATATCTCCGGAACCGATATCCTCTTGTAGAGCTGCAGAAATAAGGTTCTGTATCTCTTTTAGATTAATCGAATGGTTAAATTCTGGTTTTGGTAGCTTAATTAAATTCATAATGATATAATAGTGTATAGCAGAATTAGAGAAGGTGTAAAGAGAAAACAAAAGCAGAACGCAGAGAAAAATATAATGATAGAAACTGATTTAAAACCAGACCAGTTAATTCAACTCTATCAACAGATGCTCCTCATCCGCCGGTTTGAAGAGAAATGCGCAGAGATGTATACTTTGCAAAAAATCACCGGATTCTGCCATCTCTATATCGGGCAAGAAGCGATAGCCGTCGGTGCGATGTCAGCTATTCGACCGGATGATTATATTCTCACCGCATATCGCGATCATGGTCATGCAATTGCTAAAGGAGCCGACCCGAAATTGGTTATGGCAGAACTATTCGGTAAATCTACCGGCCTCTGCAAGGGTAAAGGTGGGTCGATGCATATGTTTGATGTTAAACATAATATGCTCGGCGGGTATGCGATAGTTGCCGGCCATCTACCAGTTGCCACCGGAGTAGCGTTTGCCCTGAAATATCTTAAGAAAGACCAGGTGGTACTCTGCTTCTTCGGCGAAGGAGCGGTTAATGCCGGAGTGTTCCATGAATCATTAAACCTAGCTGAATTATGGCGATTGCCGATTGTCTATATCTGTGAAAATAACCGGTATGGGATGGGAACGCCAGTAGAACGCGCCTCATCAATATATGATATCGCCCAAAAAGCATGCGCTTATGCGATGCGACGAGAACATATCGACGGTATGAATATCTTAGAAGTTCGCGAGCATGTTCTGAAAGCAGTTGAAATCGCCCGAACCCAGCAACAACCTTCATTTATCGAAATGAAAACATTCCGGTTTATGGGGCATTCGATGTCTGACCCGGCACATGGGCATTACCGTACTAAAGAAGAATTGGAACAACAGAAAAAATCCGACCCGATTATATCATTCCAAAAACTATTAGTTGAACAGAACATATTAAATCAGCAGAAAATAGAACAAATTGAATCCGACTTAGGCGGACAAGTGGAAGAAGCGGTAACGTTTGCTGATAATAGTCCAGTAGCAACACTAGATTCTATTGAAACTGAAGTATACGCTTAATTAAACCTATGTCAGAAATTACCTATCGAGAAGCCTTAAATCAAGCGATACGGGAAGAGATGGAACGTGATCCGAATGTTTTCCTGATGGGAGAAGAAGTCGGATTCTATCAAGGAGCATATAAGGTATCTAAAGGTTTACTTGAAGTATTCGGTCCTAACCGTATTATTGATACTCCGATAACCGAGCCATCGTTTACCGGGGTTGGGATCGGTGCATCGTTGGTTGGATTACGCCCGATAATCGAAATGATGACGTTTAATTTCGCTATTCTAGCCCTTGACCAAATCATCAATAACGCGGCTAAAATTAGATATATGTCAGGCGGACAATTGAAAGTTCCGATAGTAATCCGCGGACCAGGAGGTGCCGCGCATCAGTTAGCGGCACAGCATTCGCAAAGTATCGAATCTTTTCTATGCCATACTCCGGGTTTGAAAGTGGTTATGCCATATACTCCGAAAGATGCCAAAGGTCTCCTAAAATCCGCTATCCGAGATGATAATCCGGTAATCTGTATTGAAGCAGAATTGCTATATGGAACAAAAGGTGAAGTGCCTGATGGAGAGTATCTGATTCCTATTGGTCAAGCAGAAATTAAACGGGAAGGGAAAGATATAACCCTACTCGCCTGGTCGAAAATGGTATATTTAGCTCTGCAATCAGCAAAGCAGCTTGAACAAGATGGAGTATCAATAGAAGTAATAGATTTACGATCATTACGACCGCTAGATATTGATACTATCGTTCAATCAGCGAAAAAGACCAGTCGAGTAGTGATAGTTGAAGAAGGTTGGCCATTTGCCGGTATCGGAGCAGAAATCGCATATCAGATTTCACAGCGGGCATTCGGGTATCTCGACGCACCGATTGAACGGATTACCAGCCGCGATGTACCGATGCCATACGCAAAGAGCTTAGAACACGCAGTTCTTCCGGATATAGAACGAGTCATTATTGCAATCAAAAAAGTATTAGGATAACCTAAAATAAATTCGGATTTTCATACGAGGTAAAATTCTATGGCAAACAAAGTGGTAATGCCGAAATTGAGCGATACCATGGAAGAAGGGGTTATCGTTCAATGGCATAAAAAAGAAGGGGATATAGTAAATTCAGGTGATGTTTTAGCAGGAATCGAAACCGATAAGGCGATAGTCGAATTACAGGCATTTGCAAATGGTATCCTACGCAAAATCCTGGTTCCAGAACAAGGGAAAGCTCCAGTCGGCAAACTAATAGCAGTTATCGGTAAATCCGATGAGGATATTTCAACAATGCTACAAGAATCGGATAAAATAACGCCTGAAGTTAAAACCACTGAAAGTAAAATACCTGCTGGGACAGCGGTATTGAAACCTGAAAGTGTGCAACCAAAACCAACCGGTAAAATTATTGCGTCGCCATTAGCAAAACGGCTCGCTGAAGAAGCCGGAATCGATTTGGCATTAGTTACCGGTACCGGTCCCGAAGGTAGAATAACCGAAAAGGATGTAAACCAGTATCTCGCAGATCGAGCTCCACAATCAGGAGAATATACTGAAAAAGAACCGAGCCAAATGTGGAAAGCAATCGCCCGAAAGATGGTAGAAAGTAAATCGTCAGTACCGCAGTTTTATGTAACCACCGAAATCGAGATGGATGAAGTGTTTAAAACTAAATCCGTGATGACCGAAATGAATCCGGATGAACGAGTGACGATTACTGATATTCTGGTTAAAGCGGTAGCTAAAACACTCGAAAAGCATCCGGAATTTAATGTGAGTTATACCAATGGAAAAATCCGATATCATCAGAAGATTAATATCGGTATAGCAGTTGCGCTCGATGACGGTTTAGTCGTTCCGGTAGTTAAAAATTGCGCTAATAAACCACTTCTACAAATGGCGAAAGAAGCGCAGGAACTGATACAGAAAGCGAAAAATCGGACTATCCAGCCCGATGAATATCGGGACGGAACGTTTACTATTTCCAATCTCGGTATGTTTCCAGTATCGCATTTTATTGCGATAATTCAACCACCGGAATCAGCGATTTTAGCGGTGGGTATGACACAAGATAAACCGGTAGTTAAAGATGGGCAGATCGTTATTCGTAAGATTATGGCGGTCACCTTATCTTGCGACCATCGAGTAATTGACGGAGCTATGGCAGCCGTTTTTCTGAAAGATTTAAAACAGCGATTAGAACAACCGGTAAAAGTCTTTTCCTAAAAGCCTATTTTTGCTTCTGATAAATTATGTATAATCCTTTTAAGGTAAGCAATGGATCTACTTTTTGAATAGTTTTGGAAGCTGGAGCTATTAGCTGCGATAATCCACCGGTAGCAATAATCAAGGGTTTCTGTTTAAGTTCTTTCCTCAATCGATTAACCATTCCATCAATAAGTTCGATAAATCCGAAATAAAATCCTGACTGCAGATTGAGTACTGTACTATTACCGATAACCGGCAACGATTTGATGGTTGTATTGCTTAAATCTACTGCCGGGAGTTGCGCTGTTTCCTGATGTAATGCTTGAATAGCGGTCTGTATACCGATAGTAATCGCTCCACCGATTAATTTACCTTTATGAGAAACCACAGTGAACGTAGTAGCTGTACCTAAATCAACCACAATAACTGGTAATTTTTTATAATATGCTATTGCACCAACAGCATTTGCTACACGGTCTACACCGATACTCGACATTGGACGATATTTCATTGGGATAATGGTATTCTTCCCAGAAATAGCAATAAACGGTTTCAATTTGAATAGAGTATAGCAAATTCGAGTTATTCGTTTCGTTTCTTTCGGCACCACCGAACCGATAACCACCGCTTGAATTTGACTTATCTTAATATTATACCGACTTAGAAACGATAATATCTCCCGATCGATTCTAGCTATACCAAGCTTTATTGAACTATGATATTTCGGTTCTTTATTGGACTTGGCGAATAGTGCAAAATCAATTTCGGTATTACCGATATCAAAAACAAGTATCATAGGTACTAATAGTTTAGACTGTTATGTGGAATATTGTAAAGTTCCGATAGTATACCAAGCTAAATTTGGTATAATATTACTAATTATGTGGAAACAACAATTGGCTGAACATATCGATTACCCTACTCTGATAATTGTTTTTCTATTAGTCTGCATAGGATTAGGTATGATTTATAGTACTACGCATACCTTAAACCCTTCTTATGCTTATTTGTTACGACAACTCCTCTGGGTATTCCTAGCTTTGTTATGGCTGGTAGTAATCACTGGAATAGATTATCAATTTTTCTATCGTTATGCCTGGTATTTATATGGTATAAATCTAATTCTACTGATAGCAGTCTTTATCGCTGGTCATCGGGCGATGGGAGCGGTTCGATGGCTCAACATCGCCGGATTCAAATTCCAACCTTCAGAATTATCGAAAATCATTATTATTTTTTCTCTTGGTAACTACCTAACTGCAGTTGGCGAAAATATCAAACGAATCCCACAATTAATCGGTGCCTTTCTACTAGTTGGGATACCGATGATACTGATAGTAAAACAACCGGATTTAGGTACTGCAATGGTTCTAGTCCCGATATTATTTGTGATGTTATTTCTAGCCGGTGCGCGAATCAAGCATTTAGTAGCGGTTATCAGTTGTGGTATTTTCGCGTCTCCTTTTCTGTATATGACCTTAAAAGAATATCAGAAAAAACGGTTATTGATGTTTCTCGACCCGGAAAGTGACCCGCTGAGTGCTGGATATAATATCATTCAATCAAAAATAGCAGTCGGTTCCGGTAAGCTTTTAGGAAAAGGATGGCTGCATGGAACCCAAACTCAGTTGGAGTTTATCCCGGAACATCATACCGATTTCATTTTTTCAGCTTATGCAGAAGAATTCGGATTTATCGGCGTACTGGTAATGATGATTCTATTCGCATTACTATTATACCGGTTATACTCCTGGATTAAATTAACCGGCAATCAGCAGGAGATGCTGGCGATAGCCGGCTTTGCAACACTATTTGCCGCCCATGTTTTTATTAATGTCGGGATGACGATTGGAATTATGCCGGTTACCGGTCTTCCATTACCTTTTGTAAGTTATGGTGGTTCTGCTTTAATCAATTTCGCTACCGCCATTGGTTTAGCCATGAATGTACATAAACGGAGTATCTAATATTTAATGAATCAACTTGAATCGAACCTATTTAATTCTATTCTACCCTTAGTAAATAAACCTGCTCGCTATATTGGGAATGAATATAATTCAATTCATCACGATTTCAATCAGGCTAAAATAAGAGTAGCATTGGCATTTCCTGATGTATATGATATCGGCATGTCACATTTGGGTTTAAAAATTCTCTACGATATTATTAATCAACGACAGGATTGGGTAGCAGAACGGGTATTCGCCCCTTGGCCCGATATGGAAGCAGAACTCCGGAAAAATCAAATACCCTTATATTCTTTGGAATCATATATTCCGATTAACCGATTCGACATCATTGGTTTTTCGCTTCAACATGAATTACTATATACCAATGTTTTAACCATGCTGGATTTATCCGGTATTCCGATTTGGGCTAAAGAGAGAACGAATAAAGATCCGATAGTTATCTCCGGCGGCCCCTGCTGTTATAATCCCGAACCGATGTCGGAGTTTATTGATGCGTTTGCGATCGGCGATGGTGAAGAAATTATTCTTGAAATAATAGAAGCGATTCTATCTGCCAAAAGTACCAATGGATCGCGAGAACAGATTTTATACAAACTGGCTGAAATTGAAGGCATCTATGTACCGGTAATAAATCCAAAATCCAAAACCCATAATCCAATTAAGATCAGACGCAGATATGTAGACTTAGAAAAAGCTCATTATCCGGTTCAGCAGATAGTTCCTTATATTGAAACCGTTCATGATCGAGCGGCAGTAGAAATTCAGCGGGGGTGTACTCGCGGATGCCGATTCTGCCAAACGGGATTCACCAGTCGACCTCGACAAGAACGATCGGTTCCAACTATTATACAATTATCTGAACAAACGTTGCGTAAAACCGGATATGATGAATTATCTCTACTCTCATTAAGCACTTCCGATTATTCAGAAATCGTCCCGTTAATTTCACAATTAATGGAAATAATCGAACCGCGCAAAATCTCATTATCTCTCCCTTCATTACGGATCGATTCTTTCTCAGTAGAATTAGCGAACCAAATCCAGAAAATCCGGAAAACCGGATTTACTTTCGCAATTGAAGCTGGTACCGAACGATTGCGCAATGCGATTAATAAACCAATTTCAAATGTTGAGTGCCTGCAAACCGTAGAACAGGTATTTAGTACCGGATGGCAATTAGTAAAATTATATCTAATGCTCGGTTTACCGACTGAAACAGAGGAAGATTTAGTCGGGTTAGTTAATCTTTTAAAAGAGGTAAGTAAAATTGCGAAATCGGCTGCTGCTAAAAACGCTAAAGTTAATGCAGCCATTGCTCCATTTATCCCGAAACCGCATACTCCATTCCAATGGTGCAGCCAACTACCTATAATAGAATTGAAAAAAAGAATATATTGGATTGATGACCAGCTTAAAAATACCCGGATTGAATTAAAATGGCATGATCTTGAACAGAGCTATTTAGAAGCGATTTTCGCTCGAGGTGATAGAAGATTATCTCAAATCATTTATACCGCCTGGAAAAAAGGAGCGAAGTTCGATAGTTGGTCAGACCATTTTTCTTTTTCTAATTGGCTGGATGCATTTCGAGCTTGCGGCATTAATCCAGATGATTATGCTCTTAAAACATATACGATTAACGATACTTTTCCTTGGGACCATATTAACGCCGGTGTATCGAAAGAATTTCTTTATCGGGAATATCAGAAAGCGCTCGAGACTAGCTTAACTCCGGATTGTAGAACAGAACCATGCAATCAATGTGGAGTATCGGATTGTACATCGGCAAATCCCAATTCGTCTAAGGCGGACCAAATCTCAATATCAAATCAAACTCCCAATATACACCCCAAAACCGAAGATACCTTGGGCAAAACGGGTCTTTCAAATTCAGAACGATGGAAAATAAGAATAAAGTTTACAAAATCTGCTCCGGTTCGATTTATATCACATTTAGATTTGGTGAAAACAATCATCACTGCATTTCACCGCGCCGAGTTACCGATCGCATATTCCCAAGGATTCAATCCACAACCGCGATTAAGTTTTGCTTCGGCTCTATCACTCGGGTATACCAGTACCTCGGAATACTTAGAATGCGAAATTGCGCAATATTTACCTCCACTCGAATTTATGGATCGATTCGCAACGGTTCTTCCAACCGGCATTAAACTTTTGGATAGCTGGATTGTACCGTTTAATGCACCGACATTATCTTCTTTAACCAGCGCCATCTCATATCGGATATCGAATTTATCAGATAAGATTGATATAGATAATATTGCACAAAATATTAATCGAATAAATAAACAATCAGAGCTTATTATCCAACGACAAACAGCTGATAAGATTACGCAAATTAATATCCGCCCCTATATTTTACGAATTATGGTTAACCAAACCAATTCAGAGAGATTGATGCTCGATGTATATCTGAATTCTACCAAACAAGGAAGTGCGCGTCCGACCGAAGTAGCCGCGCTGCTGCTAAATACCGATGAAAATACCATCAAACAGCTAACAATCGAACGAACCGGAATCTATCGAACTATTCGAGGTAATATCATTCCGCTTGACCGAGTTGGAGAAGAATTAATATATCGATCAAGAATGACTACCCAAATGGTTGAATAACCTGATATAATATTGACTATGGCTCGAAAGAATAGTACTAAATCCAATTTACCTCAACGTTTGATCTCTGACCAGAGAAAACGAATTCTAATTTCTCAAGAACCTTTCGAAACCAGAGTTGCTCTGATGGAAGGGAATACCTTAGCGGAAATATTTATCGAACGGGCTGCGGAACGTGGAATTGTCGGCAATATTTATAAAGCTCGGGTAACCAGTGTACTGCCGGGAATGCAAGCCGCGTTTCTGGATATCGGGTTTGGGAAAAATGCATTTCTCTATGTAACCGATATTTTCTATGACCAGGAAGAATATGAACATCTGCTAGAATTAGAAGAAGGCCCGGACCGTAAAAGTGACGGAAAAGAAAAACGAAAAAAGCGGAAATCCAACGTCCCGGTAGCTATCGAAGATTTGGTTAGAAAAAATCAAGAGCTATTAATCCAGGTTACAAAGGAACCTATCGGTCGCAAAGGACCGCGCGCTACTACACATATTACGCTCCCCGGTCGGTTTATCGTTTTAATGCCTACCATTCAACATCTTGGAGTCTCGCGAAGAATTCAATCGGAGCAGGAACGGAATCGATTGAAAGATATTATTAAATCTATTGCACCGGAAGATATGGGTATTATTGTTCGAACTGCCGGTGAAGGGAAAGATGAAACCGATTTCCGCCGCGATCTGCAGATGCTGACTAATTTATGGAAGAAGATAAAACAGCATAGTGAACGAATGTCAGCACCATCGTTAATCCATCAAGATTTAGGGATTATCTATCGAGTAGTCCGGGATTCGTTTACTGACGATACTGCCGAACTAATTATCGATTCTGAGCAGGAATACGAGCGGATTCTGGAATTAATCGAAGTTATTTCACCTGAACTGCGGTCTCGAATAAAGTTTTATGAAGGACGCGAGTTATTATTCGATGCTTATGGAGTTGAATCGCAAATCGATAAATTACTCCATCGGCGGGTATGGTTGAAAAGCGGTGGATATATTTGTATCGATGAAGCTGAAGCATTGGTAGCAATTGATGTCAATACCGGTAAATTCAGTGGTGGTAAGGATTTGGAAGCAACCGTGGTAAAAACGAATATTGAAGCGGCAAAAGAGATTGCGAACCAGATCCGGGCACGGGCGTTAGGTGGCTTAATTGTAATAGATTTCATCGATATGGAGAAAAAGGAGAACCAGCATAAAGTATTCAATGCATACACCGAGGCACTATCGAAAGACCGCGAACGAATTAATGTATTGGAATTAACCGAACTCGGGCTGGTCGAAATGACCCGGCGCCGGGTACGGCAGAGTATTGGGAAAACCCTGACTCAGAATTGTCCATATTGTAATGGCGATGGCGTAATATTATCCGAATCAACGATGTCGATTAAGGTATTGCAAGAATTAAAAAAGATCTGTTTGTTTACCAGCAAACCGAATATTACCATTCGAGTACATCCGGCAATAGCGCATAATCTTAATAGTGAAATGGGTGAAGAATTAAGCCGGCTGCGGAAAGTATATCGGAAAAATATCATTATTCATATTGATGAGAAATTACATCTGGAAAAATACAACGTTGAATTGCTTGATAGCGAATAAACCCTTCGGGTTAAATCTAAAATCCCAAACCTAAATGGCAAATATATACTAAGAAGTCAATCCTTTATTTCCGAATTTCGATATTCGGATTTCGGATTTATTTTTAATATGTATCGATTAGATTGCCGATATTTTGTCGGAGAGAAACCCTGTAAATTTAAAGCGTTATGTACCGGCTGTACCCATTATTCTCCAATGGGTAAACGAATTTTAATTATCAAATTCGCTGCTATCGGTGATGTCTTGCGTACTACTCCTCTTCTACGTGGGCTAAAAACGAAATATCCGAGTTCGCATATTACCTGGCTGACCGACCCAGCAGCAGCGTCATTATTAAGAACCATACCTGAAATCGACCGATTGATTAGTTATAATGGTGCTGAAACGTTAACTCGATTCTTGGTTGAACAATTCGATATCTTAATTTGTTTGGACAAAGAAGTTCGTGCTACTGGATTAGCGATGTTGGTTCAAGCTGCTGATAAAATCGGGTTCGGATTGACCGAATTTGGTACTATATTTCCATTTGATAACCGGAGCGCATTTGCGTTTGAATTAGGGCTTAATGATGAACTGAAATTTCGGTTAAATCAAAAGACCTATCCGGAAATAATTTTCGATTTGGTTGGGTTACCCTATCATCGGGAAGAATATCTTTTTTCATTGCCGGAAGATTCCAAGAAAAAAGCGATAGAGAAAGCGAAACGATGGAACCTTAAATCGACTGATCTTGTTATCGGATTAAATACCGGAGCTGGAACCGTTTTCGCTACCAAAAAATGGACGATCCCCGGGTATATCAAATTAATCGATTTAATCCATAATAAATATCAAAAGAAAGTTAAAATATTATTACTGGGTGGTCCGGAAGAAGTCGAACGAAATAAAGATATCCTTCGAAAGAGTAAGGTACCGCTCATAGATACCGGTACTGATAATAATTTGATTGATTTCTGCGGGATATTAAATCTTTGCGATGTAATCGTTACCGCAGATTCGCTGGCAATGCATCTGGCAATAGCGTTAAAGAAACAGGTGATTGCGTTTTTCGGTCCTACCGTAGCCCAGGAGATAGAATTATATGGGCGTGGGGAAACGATCGTGGTTAAAGCGGATTGCGCTCCTTGTTATCGGAAAGAATGCAATCAGCCGATGAGTTGTATGGAACGGTTAGAAGCGAAAACGGTTTTTGCGGTTTTAAATAAGGTTATCAAGAAAATATAACTATGAATATATTACGGGATTCTTGAAAACAGATATCTCAAACTAATCTGTCTTCTCATCTTAGTAATCAGATTGTATACGAAATATACCTACTCGCATTTTACGCAGATTACTCTTACTGAAATAGTGCGACGGTCAAACCGATCGATCCGCATTCTGGATTTCAGCCATTTCTTTATTGATTTACCGCCATTACCGCTACAAGAAACACTACCGCAGGAAATAGAAATAATACATCGCCCATTATTTGCTCCCGAATCTATATGGCAAGCGACGCTGGATAAGATGTATAAATATTGTTGTCAGTCGAATACATTCGCTTTATTTCTCCATGCGTTTAGCGCGACGGCATTCGGAGAAAAAACCATTAATACCTTCAAGTCGAATAATATTGCGGTACGGATTATCGAATCGCCGGTCGAAATCATCAAGTTCGCTCGGAAGCAAAAAGAGACCCGGTTTTATTTGTTTGTTTCCGGATTCGAACCGATAACCGCAATCATAGCCGCAATTATTCTCGCTGCACAAAATGAACATTTAACCAACCTATACTTTTCTATTGAACTATATCAATCCAGTCAATTCGTTCCTATTATATATCGGAAACAAGCAACTCCAATCGATGGGATATTTGTTCCAGGTAGCATCGTTGCACCGTTAGGGAATGAAATCTATGAAACGATGCTACCAGCGCTTTCAGTTCCCATCATTATTACTGGAACCGAAGCTCCAGATATTTTACAGTCTATTTCCATGCTGTTAGCGCAATTGGAACAAAAGACTCATAAAATTGAGATCCAATATCGATCGGGGATTCGACCGCAAGGGAATCCGATGTCTCGACAGAAAATCGAATCGGTATTTGGGGTTGCCGATATCACCCTACCCGATTTGGAATTGATTCCCAACGGCCGGTTTACTAGTAAACCGGATTTCGCTCCTTATATTATTGCATAACCTATTCTTGCATCGTCCAACGATATCATGAGTATCCGAACTCAAAAAGATTTGTTTCTTATCATATCGATTTTATTGCTAGCCGGTTTGGTAATTTCCACTGCTGCTGCTGTTAATAAGACCCGGCTAGTTATTTGGGGATTCCCGGAAGATGAATCTTGGGTGGGAGTACATGCGCAAGCGAAATATTTTGAAACCCTTCATCCGGAAGTTGAAGTGGTTATGGGAGTTCCTGGCGGGCGGGGCGGGATGGACCCGCAGAAATTAATGACCGCAATCGCCGGAGGTTCTCCACCAGACTTAATTTGGCAAGACCGATTTGCCGTCGGCAGCTGGGCTGCGCGTGGAGCGTTTCTCGCGTTAGATGATTTCATTACTAAAGATAAAATTGATCCCAACGATTATTATCCTGCTTGTTGGCAAGAAACCATATATCAAGGGAAAGTATATGCGTTACCATATGGCACCGATGCCCGGGCGTTATACTACAACAAAGATTTATTCCGCCAAGCCGGGCTAGACCCCAACCGCCCGCCAAGAGATTGGGATGAATTGGAAGCATATACCAAGAAACTGACTAAATTCAAAAATGGGAAACCAATCCAATTAGGATTCATCCCGAATTTCGGTAATTCCTGGTTATATCTCTACGGCTGGGAAAATGGTGGCGAGTTCTTGAGTCCTGATGGGAAGATTTGCACCCTGAACGATCCCAAAATTGTCGATGCGTTAACCTGGATGACCAAAATTTATGACGATTTAGGCGGCCGGGCGAAAGTAGTCAGCGGATTCGAATCGGGATTTCAAGGACAGATTACCGATGCGTTTCATATCGGGAAAATTGCGATGAAAATTGATGGCGATTGGGTTTTAGATGGTATCGCTCGCTATGCCCCGACTCTGAATTTCGGTGTCGCACCGCCACCGCCACCGAAAGGGAAGCCGTATGTAACCTGGTCAGGTGGATTTTCGTTTGCCATCCCGGTAAGTGCTAAACATCCGGAATTAGCCTGGGAGTTCACCAAATGGATGAATTCCGCGGAAGGAAATATCTATGGCGGAAAAATTCAGCGGGAGTTTAATAAACAGCAAGGACGATCGTTCTATATCCCACGGATGTCGGCAAATAAGAAGGTCAATCAAGTTCTCTTTTCAACCTTTATTCCCGACGACCCGAACTATCAAGCGGCAATAAAGACCTTTCTCGATTTGCTTAATGTCAGCCGATTCCGGCCGGTAACTCCGGTTGGCCAACTGTTATGGGATGAACATGCTCGAGCACATGACGCGGCAACCGAACATGATTTGACTCCGAAACAAGCACTGGATTTGGGCACGAGCAACGTTCAAAAAGAATTGGATAAACTCTATAAAAAGAAACCTTATCCGTTATTGAACATGGTATGGGTTTTAACAACAATTTTATGTCTTACTGGAATAAGCTTATTCTATCTCGTTATCCGATTCACGCGTGCGTTACCCAAAAGCATTATGGCTCGGAAAGAAGCGTATACCGGTTTGATATTTGCGCTCCCTTGGTTTCTTGGATTTATTATTTTCATTTTCGGTCCGATTATCGCCAGTATTGTATTCAGCTTTTGCGAATATGATGTTCTCCATTCGGCACGATACGTTCAGCTCGATAACTATATCAATTTAATAGGATTCCATCGAGATGAAGCGAACCTGCTTACTGCTAACGACGGATTATTCTGGAAAAGTTTATGGAATACGATTTATATTGCCGGAATTGGTGTTCCGTTATCGATGTTGGTCGGATTGATGATTGCATTATTATTAAATGCCAATGTTCGCGGGATGACCTGGTATCGGACTTTATTCTATCTACCGGCAATCGTTCCGGTAATCGCCAGTACCATTTTATGGCGCTGGTTTTTAAATCCGGAAACCGGGATATTGAGTGTTCTGCTTGGTTATATCGGAATATCAAGTCCAAATTGGATTGGGGACCCCAGTTGGACCAAACCATCTATTATTCTAATGCTGTTATGGAGTGCCGGGAGTGGCATGATTATCTGGCTAGCTGGATTGAAAGGTATTCCGGAACAATTATATGAAGCAGCGGAAATCGATGGCAGTAATTGGTGGCAGCGGTTCTGGAATATCACCATTCCGATGTTAACCCCCTATATCTTTTTCAATCTCATTATGGGCATAATCGGGTATTTTCAAATCTTTACGCAAGCCTATATTTTAGCCGGTAATGGAGCGACTATTGGTCCGGCAGATTCATTATTATTCTATGTATTCTATTTATTCAATAACGCATTCCAATATTTCAAAATGGGGTATGCGTGTGCTATGGCATGGATTTTATTTCTCATTATCCTGGGATTAACCTTGATTCAGATAAAACTGGCACCGCGCTGGGTGCATTACGAGTTAGAACGCAAGTTCTAGAAGATCATTGTAAAATGCAAAATTAGCATTGCATATTTTAAATTTAAAATGCTAAATGCTAAATGCTAAATTTAAAATGAGTATTAAAAAGATTATTTTACATATTATATTAATCATCGGAGCGCTTATCTTTGCCATTCCCTTCATGTGGATGATCGGGACTTCGTTAAAAACCGATTTACAGATTGATGATGTTAGCACCATATTCCGCATGCTGATTCCCAATCCGGTGCAATGGAGCAATTATTTTAAAGCATTAACCTATATCTCATTCTTCCGATATTTATGGAATACGGTTTATATCTCTTTGATGTCGATTATCGGAATCACCTTCTCTTGTTCGCTGGTAGCATATTCTTTCGCCCGACTCCGTTGGCCGGGAAGAGATGCGACGTTCCTGATCCTCTTAACTACTATGATGTTACCCGCCCAGGTCATCATGATTCCAGTATTTCTGATTTTTACCAAACTTGGGTGGGTCAATACCCTTAAACCACTTTGGGTACCGGCATTTTTAGGAAATGCGTTTTTTATCTTCTTATTACGCCAGTTCTTTTTAACCATTCCCACCGATTTGGAAGATGCGGCGAAAATCGACGGATGTGGTTATACAACGATTTTCTTTAGGATAATGCTACCGTTAATTCGTCCGGCGATTGCGACGGTGATCATTTTCCAATTTATGGGCGCTTGGAACGATTTTTTGAATCCACTTATCTATATTAATGATAAAGAGTTAATGACGTTATCACTCGGTTTGGAATCCTTTTTCAATCTCCATAGCGCTGAATGGAGTAAACTCATGGCAGCTTCAACTATGATGACGCTCCCAGTGGTGCTTCTCTTCTTCTTTGCCCAGAAACATTTTATTCAAGGAATTACCTTAACCGGGATTAAAGGATGAAATATGGTGTCTAGCGGTGTTAAGAATCAAGAGACATATTTTTGCCTTATTTCTATAATATTATAATGTAGTCGATCAGATTTCTATCTAATTAAATCCCGAAAATCAGTTTGGCAGCCTGCCAATCTGATTTTGTTGTTTTCTTGCACGGGAGTACTCTGCCCAAAATTCAAACGAATTTGATTATCTACTACCCTTATGCCCCTATTCCATTGCGAAATTCAGATTTCTGCATTCGGAATGAAATCCGCAATCGCCACATCGATTCATGCAGGATAAGCCATCATCAATCTACCTTTATGTTCTTCTACTGGCGATAATACTCTAAAATGTTACTAATGCCAAATCCGGGTTAATTATGTTTGCTACTGGAGAGGACCTAGTGTGGGTTGAAGGCACACTAGGTCCTCTCCGCTGCAAAAAAGGGCTCAATGCCAAAATGGCACTCGCTACCTTGATATCATCTTATTATTTCTACCCAAAAGGTATCGGCTTGAGAATTAATCGGTTCAATCTGCAATAATATCCGTTATAAGCAAAAAAGAGTGACTAATGGTTTACTACTTACTTTTCAGTTTGAGTATATATCTTACCGAGTAGGCTTTTCAACATAAATGCAACTAAGCAGGGTCATATTGCAATAATTGGTGCTTGGATGCTCCTGGTGTTTAATCAAAATCTCTTTTTGACAAGCAATTAAATTTATGGTAAAATTTATACTTAAATTGAAGCATATCTCTATAGTGTTAACTAATACTTAACAGAAGCCGGGGTGTTAACTCGTTATTAAATCAGGCATCCGAAATTAACTCGTGATGCCTGCAATTATGTCTACCTGAAGAGAACCGATTTTCTCTTCAACGAAAGGATTTATCGGATGAAAGTCTTGGTGATTAATGCAGGCAGTTCTTCAATCAAATATCAATTATTCGAAATGCCGGAACAAAAAGTCCTGGCCAAAGGTTTATTAGAGAAAATTGGTGAAGAGAATTCGGTGCTAACTCACCAGGCGCTTGGCAAAAGCACCCAAATTAAACAACCTATTCCGAACCATGAACTCGGGATGCAACTGATTACCCAGAAGCTGACCGATCCGGAAATCGGGGTCATGAAAAATCTCAATGAAATTGCTGCAGTAGGACATCGAGTAGTTCACGGTGGTGAAAAGTTCACTGGTTCTTGCATCATAACGAAGGAGGTGATAGATGCTGTTCAGGAGTATGCCGATTTAGCTCCGCTTCATAATCCCCCTAACCTAATCGGAATAAAGGCGGCAACCGCGATTTTACCTAATACCCCGCAAATTGCATGCTTTGATACCGCATTTCATCAAACCATGCCGAAGCATGCCTATCTGTATGCCATTCCGTATGAATATTATGATAAATATAGAGTTCGACGGTATGGATTCCATGGCACGTCGCATCGGTATGTAGCGCGTCGTGCAGCAGCTATGTTGGGAAAAGATAAAACGCAAGTTAATGTTATCACTTGCCATCTCGGTAACGGATGCAGTATCACTGCAGTAAAACAAGGGAATTCGATCGATAACTCGATGGGATTAACTCCGTTAGAAGGATTGGTTATGGGAACCCGTGCCGGGGACATTGATCCTGGAATCATCTTTTATTTAGCGGAACGGCTCCAGATATCGATTTCGCAAATCACCCAAATCTTAAATAAAAAAAGCGGTCTTTTGGGTATCTCCGGAAAAAGTAACGATGTCAGAAACCTGCTAGAAGAAGCAGAAAAAGGAAATGACCGTGCGAAATTAGCGTTGGAGGTATTCTGCTATCGGGTAAAAAAATATATCGGCGCATATATGGCAGCATTGGGGAAAACCGATGCGATTGTATTCACCGGTGGGATTGGTGAAAATGCGGCGATACTTCGCGAGCAAATCTGCGATAACCTGGATTGGCTTGGTATATCTTTAGACCGCGATTTAAACGCTAAAACCCAACGAAAAGAACAGTGTATCAGCGTTTCGGAATCGCGGGTTAAAGTCTTCGTCATCCCAACAGATGAAGAAGCGCGCATCGCAGTCGATACCTGCGAAATATCACAAAATCACATTAATAAATAATGGGTGGTCATTAAACTACACCTAAAAATTCAAATTAAACCAGGAGGAAATAAGTTTATGAATGTTATTGTAGTAAAAGATAAAGAAGAAATGGGTAAAGTAGGTGCAAAGATTATCGCCGCGGAAATGAAAAAGAAAGCCATCTATATTCTTGGCGGCGCTACCGGCAGTACTCCGATTCCGGTATATAAGGAATTAATCCGGTTGCATAAAGAAGAGAAACTCGATTTCTCAACCGTCATCACTTTCAACCTCGATGAATATGTTGGTATTCCGGGAACCCACGATCAGAGTTATCGGTATTTCATGAATACCAATCTATTCGACCATATCAACATCAATAAGAAGAACACCTTCGTTCCCGATGGTATGGCAAAAGACGTTCCGGCATTTTGCGCTAAATACGAAGAAATGATGAAAGATGTCGGCGGAGTCGATCTCCAGATTCTCGGTATCGGCAGCAACGGTCATATCGCATTCAATGAACCGCCATCATCGTTAGCTTCCCGGACCCGGCAAGTTTATCTAACCCAAAGCACCATTAAAGATAACGCCCGGTTCTTTGCGAAAATCGAAGATGTACCGACCTCGGCAATCAGCATGGGTATCGGCACGATTCTTGAAGCGAAAAAGATACTATTATTCGCTAATGGCGCGAATAAAACCGACGCGGTATTGAAATCAATCGAAGGCCCGATCACCGCAATGGTTCCGGCAAGTGCATTACAGTTACATCCGGATTCGACCTTCATCATCACCGAAGATTGCGCCGGCAAACTCGTTGGTAACTATAAGAAATAATCGGTATTGTAATTGATACCGAGGTAATAGTACTGCATCGCTACGATAGAGTAATCGTAGCGATGCATTCTTATCATTAAATATTTCATGGAGCGTGATAAATAATGAATGGTATCGATGTTCCAAAACTAGTTAAAGAAGCAATCCAGAATTCAGAAGTAATTAAAAATGTTAGCCTGGCAAAAGAAGCTAAAACAGGGAATAACCTCACCGCAGCCCAGATTACCAAATTGAAGAAGAATGGAAATGTTGCAGAAGACTGGAAATCGGTTCAAGTAGCCGACGGATTTGATCCGGACCGAGTACGGAATTCATCATTTTATGGTGCAGTACTTCTCGGTAAATTCGACGAAAATGTTGCGGTAGGAAAAGGAATCGAACTCCCGAGTGGCATCTATAATTCTACTATTATTAATAGTGTAATTGCAGACAATGCTTTAATTCGCGAAGTTAAACTCTTAGTCAATTATTGGATTCAATCCAAAGCGGTAGTTTCCAATGTCGCTGAACTCGCTACCCGGAAAACAACCGCTTTCGGTAACGGAGTCGAATTATCGTTAGCGATCGAAACCGGCGGTCGAGAAGTTAAGACCTACGCAGAGATAACGATCGACGTCGCGACTAAAATCTCCAGTTCGCGAAAAGATAAACAACTCTTAGCGGAATATGACCAGTTGGTAGCGGATTATGTCGGTAAAGTAACTTCGGAAAAGGGTATTGTCGCCGAAGGTGCCGTAGTTAAGAATACCCCGAAAGTATTGGATACCTATGTTGGTTCTTATGCAGTAATCGATAATGCCATGATGGTAGTCAACACCACTATCTTGGCCAATAAAGATGAAAAAACCGAAGTCAGCGATGGCGCCTATGTGAAGAACTCGATTATCCAATGGGGTAGCGAAGTCACTTCAATGGGAGTCTGCGACTCTTCAGTGTTAACCGAGCACTCTCATGTGGAACGAGAAGGATTGGTTACCAACTCGATTCTCGGACCAAATACCGGTGTTGCAGAAGGTGAAGTAACGGCATCGTTAGTCGGTCCGTTCGTCGGATTCCATCATCAATCGTTGTTAATTGCCGCATATTGGCCTGAAGGTAAAGGTAATGTTGGGTATGGCGCGAATGTCGGTAGTAACCATACTTCCCGGGTTCCTGACCAGGAAATCTGGTGCGGTGAAGGTACCTTTTTTGGATTAAGCGTCGATGTAAAATTCCCGGCGAATTTAACTAAATCACCCTACTCGATTTTGGCAACGGGAGTAACTACCCTGCCACAAAAAGTAGCGTTTCCTTTC
This sequence comes from bacterium, assembly GCA_041946755.1. Lineage (GTDB taxonomy): Bacteria > UBP4 > UBA4092 > JAOAEQ01 > JAOAEQ01 > JBHGBB01. The sequence continues at coordinate 22,714 of JBHGBB010000028.1, forward strand.
TCCTTGATTAATTCACCAGCCGAATTCTATGAGAGTGTTCCTCCGGCATATAACGAGTTGATCCCGGGTTGGGTATTATCCGATAACCTTTATTCCGTGAAACGGAATGAAGGAAAATATATGAAACGGAATAAAGCCAAACGGAGTAAATTCGTTTTTGAAGTGCTTCGCCCGGACATTATCGACTTGATGCTTGATGCCCGGAAACGGTTAGAAGTAACGCAATTGAAAGATGTGTATACCAGTAAAGAAATTAAAGGATTAGGTAAGAATTTCTTGCTAGAGAAATCTCGCAAGAAAGGTTTTGAAACCTATACCTACTTCATTCAGTATTATGCGCTACTCGGTTTAAAGAAAAAAGCCACTGAAGTTATTGCAAAAGATGGGAAGTCAGCGGTATCGACTTTAATAACCACAAAATCTGATGATACCCGTTGGGAACATGAACGGAATATCTTGCAGACAGAATTAGCCGGTAAATCGACTGTCGAATGTTTACAGTTGCTGGCGAAAATGCAGCAAGAGCTCGCAAAAAGCGTGCAATTATCGCGAGAAAAAGATGATGAACGCGGTTCCCGCGTTATTCCGGATTATCTGGAAGCTCGACCACCGGCGAAAGAAGATGGGTTTGTTAAAGAAACCTGGACCGTCACCGAAAAAATGGTTACTGAAATCGATGCGCTTGTTGGTCAACTGCAATAAAATAATAAATACAATCACTATTCGGGATTGAATAGGTAGTAGAGATATTCAATCCCGATTTTTTATTCTGGTTTTATGCCGAAACATAATCACCTCCAACTCCAAACCGATATCTTAAAATACCTTAAACCATCACTGATATTTTCGATCGATTTAGATGCTACTGCCGGCGAAGATGAAGCTTATGAATTGGTATGGAATAAACTGGAATTAGCGCTGACCACTGCCCTATATCATATATCGAAATCGGATAAACCGGAAATAGTTAATCAACGGTTCTCACTCTGGGGTCAGTTGGGTACTACGCTTAATGCAGAAGACCATCTCTGTAATGCCTATTTCATATATGTCATTCCCGAAACAGCCGGCACCGGATTTGAAGAAGCATTAGCGAAATCATGCGAAGAGTATCGGGTATTTTGGACTTTGGAAGAATCAAGAGTATTGGATGAAGAATGTGTCCCATTATATAAATATACTCAAGAGAAAATAATCCGGTATGTATTTGATCAGATTAGTGAAGATGGTCAAGTGGATTTAGGCTGTTCAAACATCGAATTTTTAACCTGGGATGAAGATTGGCATATTTGCTCTGGAGCTTATGCAATCGATATGTGCAAAGAGCACCTTGAACAGAGATTATCGAATGGGAAAAAAGTCCGGGTTCAATATCGAAGGTATACCATTGAACCATAAAATCTAAAAGTTATTTTATTCTATCGAAGCATATAAAAAGTTGAAATAAAGAGCGTTATAACATATAATAGTTATTCAAAATAAATTTAAGATTTGGGCGGGTAGCTCAGCTGGGAGAGCATCACCCTTACAAGGTGGGGGTCGCAGGTTCGAGCCCTGTCCCGCCCACCAGGTAGGGATAATACAAGTACCAATTATCAAGTACGAAGTACTAAGATTAAAGGAAATAAATAAAACTGCAGTTGTGGCTTTGATACTTAATACTCGGTACTTTATCTTTAAAATAGCGGGGCCGTAGTTCAGTTGGTTTAGAACGTCTGCCTGTCACGCAGAAGGTCGCGAGTTCGAGTCTCGTCGGCCCCGCCAGCAACTTTAATAGATTTAATATCTTAAGAAACAATGGTTTAGAACGCTCCGATAGTCATCTGAGAGGCCAGTCGAATTTCAGTCTCATCGGCCCCAGCAGAAATATAAGCTTAATAAATATCGGGTCATTGGGTCTACAACCCGATATTTTTAATTGGTCACCTAGAATATGCACTATTTGAATTATGCCTTGTGGAAGGAGGTGAACCCTATCCTATGAGTAAATCCGTTAGGTATCTATTTATCCTCATGTTGGTTTGCAGTGTTGTTATGTTATGGTCATGCGCACAACCGCCGACCCAGGAAATGGATGCCGCTAAAGCAGCGATTGAAAAAGCTGTTGCTGCAGGAGCAGATAAATATGCAGCGACTGAACTCGAAGCTGCTAAATCCGTACTCGCTCAAGCCGAACAGAAAATAAATGCAAAAGATTATGCCGGTGCTAAAGTTGATGCTCAAGATGTAGTAGCAAAAGCTACCGCTGCCGAAGCTGCAGTTACCGCCGGTAAAGATGCAGTTAAAGCTGAACTCGATGCTATGATGCCCGGTATAGAAAAAGATTATGCCGCATTACAGAAACAAGTTAAATCGGCAAAAGGCAATAAAAAAGCCGCTGAACAGTTGAAAGCTACTTTTGATGAGATTCCAGCATTGGAAACGGAATTAAAAGACGCTAAAACCGCTTATGATGCGGGTGATTTCGCCGGAGCGAAAGAGAAATATACCGCAGCAAAAGTGAAGATAGATTGCCAGGCATGAAATCGTACAAACTTATTGTCTTTCTCTATGATAAGGAAAATAATCCCGGTTACCCACCAAAATAAATAACATAAAAGACCAGCTACATTCTGTTGCATACCGGAGCTTGTTTTGTTAGTTTGCTGTTCGCTCATATACCCTCCAAATCAAATAATGCATATCAAAGATAGTATATGACCTTGAAAGAATCAATAGTTCTTTTGAACGAAAAGGCACATCCAACCTGGAAAGAACAAATATCGGGATGTTTGATACGAATTGACTATAATTCTGATGTTAAGAAAGAATTAATA
>JBHGBB010000280.1:0-3712 GCA_041946755.1 bacterium
ATCCTCTGGAATGACCAGCGCGCTACGAAACAATGCCGGGAGATTATCGATAGAGTAGGGTCGGATAATTTACGAAATATCGTGGGGAATACCGCATTAGCTGGATTCACTGCCCCGAAACTTCTCTGGTTGAAAGAGCAGGAACCGGCAAATTATGAACGAGTTGATAAACTGGTGCTGCCGAAAGATTATGTTCGGTATAAACTCACCGGTATTCTCGCGACTGAAGTTTCCGATGCTGCCGGAACTATTTTGTTCGATATCCACCAGCGGAAATGGTCTCTCGAAATAATTAATAAACTTAATCTCAATCCGGATTGGTTTCCGGAAAGTCATGAATCGATAGCCATCTGCGGTAAGATCACTAAAAAAGTTGCACTAAAGACCGGATTGTATGAAGGAACTCCAGTCATTGCCGGCGGTGCTGATAATACCGCTAGTGCAATCGGTAATGGAATAATAATAGAAGGTCGAGTATTGGCTAGTATCGGTACTTCAGGAGTAGTATTCTGCCATACCGATACCGTTAAAGTCGACCCGAAATTTAGAGTGCATAGTTTCTGTCATTCGGTACCGAATAAATGGTACCTTATGGGATGTATGCTTTCAGCGGGATTCTCATTCCGCTGGTTCCGAGATCAACTTGCTGACTTGGAAAAGAAAGAAGCGAAAAAGCGTAAAATCGATCCGTATGAAATCTTAACCGAAAAAGCCGGGTCGATTCCGGTAGGAAGTGAAGGTGTTATTTTCTTACCATATCTGAATGGAGAACGGTCGCCGCATGGAGATCCGAACGCCAAATCGGTGTTTTTCGGTATTACCGCCAGAACCACTAAATCGCATTTAATCCGGGCTGTATTAGAAGGGGTAACATTCGGGATGCGGGATAGTCTTGAAGTCATGCAAGAACTTGGCCAACCAATTCATCAGATTCGGATTACCGGTGGCGGTGCTCAATCCGGATTATGGCGCCAGATATGTGCCGATATTTTTGCGGTACCGGTAGCAACCGTAAATACTGCTGAAGGTGCAGCGTTGGGTTCAGCAATACTAGCCGGAGTAGGTGCAGGAATATTCCCGGATATCCCGACCGCAGTAGATAATATCGTTAAAGTAACTGGGATAACTGAACCGATACCGGCAAATATTCAAAGATATACCGAATTCTATCAGATTTATCGGCAGTTATATCCCGCGTTAAAGCCCGAATTCGATAGCATAACGAGATTAATCACCTAAATCTTAACCGACTAACCAACCTTTATCTAGCCTTGCTCAAGACTAAATAGATATGATATTATGAAGTCTTGATTTAGCATAAAAAACCATAAAATTTGCATGGATAAACGTATTCTTATATTATCGGTACCTAAAGGTTCCGGGCACCAGCAAGCAGCAAATGCGCTCGAGAAATCGTTCCGGAGTTATTATCCGGAAATAGAAGTGGTTAATGCCAATTTCTTCGATTGCACCACGAATCCAATCGTAGAACGTGTGGTCAACCGGACCTATTTAAGTATCCTGAAAACGACTCCTGAAATTTGGGATTATTTATATGATAATGACCGGTTAGCGGAATGGTCAGCCAAATTCCGGGAGTATATTAATAAACGGAATTCAGCGAAATTTAAAAATTTCCTTATTGCCTATTCACCGCATGCGATTATTTGTACCCAGGCGTTTCCCTGTGCCGTATTATCGACCATGAAACGTTCCGGTGAAGTGAAAGTTCCATTGGTAGCAGCAATAACTGATTTTGAAGCGAATACCTATTGGCCTAGTGAAGGGGTAGATTTATTTACTGTAGCAACAGAATTTACGAAAGATCGACTTGTTACTCGCGGGATACCGGAATCGCAAATCGAAATACTCGGGATTCCGATAGACCAGGTATTTTCGATGCCATGTAATCCCGAACAGATTCGCGAGAAAGTCGGAATTTCAGCGCAGATAAAAACGGTACTGGTTATGGGCGGAAGTCTGGGATTCGGTCCTATCCCGGAAATAGTGGAAAACCTGATTCAATGCCAAACCCGATTCCAGATATTAGTCGTAGCGGGTTTAAATAAGAAACTGGGAAATGAACTTGAACGATTAATCTCGACTTCAAAACATCCGTTATACATCTTTGGCTTTATCGATAATATTAACGAGTTGATGGCAATAAGCGATATCATAATCACCAAACCCGGTGGATTGACCAGCACCGAAGCCTTGGCTAAAAATATCCCGATGCTGATTGTTAAACCGATACCCGGGCAGGAAGAAAAGAACAGTCAGTTTTTGGTCAATCAAGGAGTAGCAATCAGAACCGATGAAGTTAATGAGGTTTGTTCAATTGTAGATAACTTATTTCAAGAGGAAACGAAACTTAATGAAATTAAAGAAAGAATCAAACAGTTTGGTAGTATCGATAATCCAGCGAAACGAATTGCTGGTGCAGTCATGAATCTAATCCGTTCTGCGGAAGAAAGGCATCTGTATGATTGATTTAAAAAGCTTATTAACTCAGACAGTAGACGCTGGTGCTTCAGATTTGCATCTTACGGTCGATGTCCCTCCGATGATTCGAGTAGATGGTCGTTTAATGCCGGCAACGAAAACACCGTTAACCCGTGCAGAGACCCGGGTGGCGATATATTCATTACTCAATGATGAACAACGGGCGAAATTTGAACGGGATTGGGAACTGGATTTTTCGGTTCAACTGGAGACAATCGGTCGATTCCGGGTAAATGTACATAAGGAAAAAGGGAATGTTGAAGCTGCATTTCGTGCGATTCCCACTAAAATTCTCACGATCGAAGAATTAGGATTACCGCCGGTAGTTTCAACATTTGCCCGCCGCCCCTCAGGATTAGTCCTGGTAACCGGGCCTACCGGTATGGGGAAGACAACGACCTTAGCTGCGATACTGGATTTAATCAGCCGGGAACGGAATTGTTTGATTATTACCATCGAAGACCCCATCGAATATGTTCTCCAGCATCATAAAGGAGTAGTTAAACAGCGGGAAATCGCAGCGGATACCCATTCATTTCCAATTGCATTACGCCATAGTTTGCGGCAAGACCCGGATGTTATCTGTATCGGAGAAATGCGGGATTTGGAAACTATCTCGACTGCATTAACCGCAGCAGAAACCGGTCATTTGGTGTTAGCGACCTTGCATACTCCGGATGCTGCACAAACGATCGACCGAATCATCGATGTATTTCCACCATACCAACAAGATCAGGTTCGAATCCAGCTAGCCGGGTGTCTTCAGGCTATAGTAGCCCAGCAGCTGATTCCGAAAGTAGGTGGCGGGCGGGTCGTATCGGTAGAAATCCTAGCTGCAACTCCGGCAGTTAGAAACGTTATTCGAACCCAAAAGACCGAACAAATTGCTACTCTGCTTCAGACTAGCGGCGAATTTGGTATGCAGGCAATGGATAAATCGTTACAAACTCTGTATGAACGAGGGTTGATAACCTATGATGAAGCGGTATCGCGAGCCGCCGACCCGCGTGGTTTTGTTAAGGTTCTTAGTGAAGGAACCCAAAAAACGCCACAAAGATAGTCAACCGTAGAAGTAAATCAAGCAACTTAGTTAAGTTGAATATATTATTTATATTAAAGAAAGGTATTAGTATTATATGGCATTGCAGTTTAATCGAGCTAAACGGACGAAGGCTATTCCCCCATATCTATTTTTCCGAATCGATGAATT
>JBHGBB010000281.1:0-3701 GCA_041946755.1 bacterium
TTACAACCCGAATTGGTCCGACCAATTCGGGTTGTAAGCCAAATGTTGAAAGGTAATACTATGGGAAAAGGCTATTTTGCATTTGATATAGTGAGAGAATTATATAATTATTTGGAAATATTATGGTTAGCCCATAAAACCGAGCAAACTGCTAAATTTGCAGTTTGCTTTGAAGTAGGGGCAGTTCTCAATCTATATCAACATAATGAGCAAGTTGTATAACATGCAACTTGCTCTTAAATTAGCATAGAATTATGAAATTATTTAAGTTACGGCAATCCTGCGATCAGTTTGCATATTATGCAAACTGATCTATAAGCATACTTGGCTAGATTGAATCAACCGGTTATTTTTTATCGAGAAAATAAAGAATAGCTCATTTCCGATTCCTGACTTTAAAATACTGTTTATTACGTTGCAGTGGGCTTAGAGGTAATCTATAATGACCAAGGTACTGCCTTGGATCAAATAAGTCCAACCATTATGTTTTCTCCTGATTGCTATAATAGAAATTAAATTATTTATTTTTTAAGAATTGACAAATGGAAACAGATATTAGTATAATTCAATTTCAACACTATGTATATATTTCATATTTATAGGAGATAAAACTATTATGCATTACAAATATATGATAATACCCAGCTTTCTTCTTTTCTTGTTAATTGGTTCTATTGCCAATAGCCAAGATTTAAATGCTCTAGATAGTAATGGCTTGACCGCTTTAATGAAAGCTGCTAAGTATGGTCATACTGCCTCCGCACTAGCTTTATTAAATAATGGTGCCGATGTTAATGTAAAAAGTAGAGCCGGTGGAACGGCCTTGATGTTTGCGGCGACATACGGCCATACTGAAATCGTACAAGCTTTATTAAATAAAGGTGCTAATGTTAATATCAAAGATGAGAAGGGTTGTACAGCTTTAATCTATGCGGCACAGTTTGGGTATATGGAAATCATTCGAGCTTTATTAGCTAACGGCGCCGATATTAATATCAAAAGTAATAACGGCTGGACTGCCTTGATGGCTGCAGCATATTTCGGGCAAACTGAAGTCATGCAACTCTTGATAAACAAAGGCAGTAATCCTAATATAACGGATATCGACGGCTGGACAGCTATGATGATTGCGGCTCGACAAGGTCAGACTGAGGCCGTACAAACATTAATAACCAATGGCGCTGATGTTAATGTTAAAGATAAACAAGGCATACCAGCGTTGATACTTGCAGCGCAATACGGTTATCTTGCAACCGTGAAAGCTTTATTAGCCGGCGGCGCTGAAATAAATGCGCACGACACCGTTGGCTGGACAGCCTTGACATATGCAGCAGATAATGGGCATACTGAAATCGTACAAGTCTTATTAACTAAAGGAGCGGAATTGAATGTAAAAAACAATGTTGGCTGGACTCCTTTGATGTATGCGGCAAGAGAAGGTCAAACTGAAACCGTGAAATATTTATTATCCAAAGGCGCTGCACTGAATGCAAAAGATAACTATGGGTGGACAGCGTTGATGGTTACTGCAGAGAGCGGTCATAGTGAAATCGCGCTAGCTTTATTAAGTAAAGGCGTCGAAATTAATGCTAAAGATAATAACGGGTGGACGGCTTTAATGGTTGCAGCAAAACATGGACATCCTAAGATCATACAATCATTATTAACCCATGGAGCTTATGTAAATCTAAAAGATAATTCAGGTTTAACAGCCTTGATGATTGCAGCACATACCGGCCATACTGAAATTGTTGAGATTCTCAAGAAAGCCGGTGCTAAAGAATAATTATTGCAGTTTTAAGGCTAAAGCCATAGGTTATAAGTCTTAGGACTTAAGACTTATGACCTATGACTGTTTTTCTGACTGCTGGTTTCTGACTTCTGACTTCCAATTATTATTTCATCCGCGCTTCAACTGCATCCCAATCGATGTTTTTGAAGAAAGATTCAATATAATCCGCTCGTTTTAGCCCATAATCGATCATAAACGCATGCTCGAAAACGTCCATGATCAATAACGGATTACACCCGGCTAAATGAGCCACATCATGTTCATTAATCCAAACATTAATCAGTTTCCCAGAAGTTATATCTTGATAGAGAACCACCCACCCGATACCGCGCATGGTGCCGGTAGCTTTAAAATCTTTTTCCCAATTCTCATAACTGCCGAATTGGTCGGCGAGTTTCTTGCCGAGTTTACCTTCTTTATTAATCGGAGAATTACCACCCAGATTCTCGAAATAGAATTCATGCAACCGCATCCCGTTAAATTCCCAGCCTAACCGGCGTTTAAGTTCGGCAAATTCCGGAGTCCCGGTTTTCCCTTCTTTCAGTATCGCATCGAGTGCATCCAGAACCTTGTTGGTATTGGTTACATATCCCTGATACAATGTAAAATGATTTTTTAATAAGGTTTCACTAAATCCTGCCATACCGATAAGTTTTACATAATCTTTTACTGCATATGCCATATGTTTATTCCTCCGCTAAATAAGATTTAAACTCCTATATACAAGATAAATTTAATCATAATTCAGTCATTCTTGTCAAAACAAATTATGGTTTAGCTGAATAATTAATTGAAGGATAGCAATGATTGTCTCACCTGTTACCTTGCTAGTGATTCCTTGTCTCTGATATAATTTGTATAGCTATGCATACCGAATCGTTAAAAGCAATATTAACCCAAATCAAATCCGGGAAATTGGATATCAACCAGGCGGTAGATAGACTTCGTCACCTCCCCTACGAGGATTTAGGATTCGCTAAACTCGACCATCATCGTCAGCTACGCCAAGGATATCCGGAAGTTATCTTCTGCCAGGGGAAAACGACCGACCAAATCATTAAGATTATGAGCCGGTTTATCGCCAGCGGACAGAATGTTCTGGGTACCCGGGCTTCGAAAGAAGTTGCTAAATCAGTCCTCAAGAAATTCCCTAAAGCAGTTTATAACGATCTCGGTAGAACCATTGTCATCACGCAAAAACCGGTTAAACCAGTCAGTGGTGGAACCATCGCCATCGTCTGCGCTGGGACTTCGGATATTCCAGTAGCTGAAGAAGCCGCGGTTACTGCGGCAATTATGGGGAATAAGGTTGAACGAGTCTATGATGTCGGAGTAGCCGGTTTGCATCGATTATTAGATAAAAAAGATATCTTGTTTGCCGCTAATGTAATCATTGTTATTGCCGGGATGGAAGGAGCATTAGCCAGCGTGGTCGGTGGATTGGTCAGTTGTCCGGTAATCGCTGTACCTACCAGCATTGGATATGGTGCCAGTTTCAATGGTCTGGCAGCATTACTGGCAATGCTAAACAGCTGCGCGAGTAATGTTGCAGTCATGAATATCGATAACGGGTTCGGGGCTGGCTGCTTCGCGAGCTTGGTAAACCAACACCGTAGATGAAAAACCGATTTGAATATTTAGCTATTTAACTTATATTATTATGCGAATCGCTTATTTTGATTGTTTCTCCGGTATTAGCGGAGATATGACTCTCGGCGCTCTCGTTAGTGCCGGAGTATCAGTAGAATCATTAGTTACCGAACTTGCAAAATTGCATATTTCCGGATTCAAGCTCAAATCCCGGTCTGTATTAAAGCATGGTATCGCTGGAACCAAAGTCGATGTTATTATCGAAAAAGAACGACAGTTTAAACATGTATCCGAAATCCAGGAGTTGATCTACCAGTTG
>JBHGBB010000282.1:0-3691 GCA_041946755.1 bacterium
TTCTATTTAAAAAATTTATTACCATTACTTATTACCATTACCTTTATTACCCATAAAATGGCAGGTATGTTTTCGTTTTAATGTTTTTTATTTTTTCGGTTGTTTCTCCTACACCTCAACCAGTATAAATATCATAAAAGATTTGCTTTTAATATGTAGTCTATAGATGCTTTTAAGGTTACTTGGAGTCTTGGAGTAATTACGCCTAAGACGAATTTGCTTTGAAGGTATCGGTAAGAAAAATCAAATTCACCGGCGCTGAATTTGATTTACTGCGGTAGATTTGCAATGATCATTTTTTGCCTGATAGCAGAGAAATAATTGTTTTAGTTTCGACTATTCTATTTACCAGATTTTGGGAAATAGCCGATATTTCACTTTTTGGGTATATTCCTGATATCCCGGTAATTCCTTTTGCAACGTTCTATCTTCTAAAACCGTCCGGATAATAAATCCGAGAATGATGATGCTCGTTGGAATACAGCCGAGAATTGAACCAAGTACAAGGGGAGTGGTTAGCCACCAAACGATCGCGCCGGCATATCCCGGATGCCGGAGATATTGATAGGGACCGGTTTGAATCACCTGATGCCCACGGTCGGTTTGAATCCTAACCATACTCGAAAAGAACCGGTTGGTCCACATTGCCCAGGAGACGAAACCGATTGATAAAATATACAAGATACAACTGATTATATAAATTGATATAGGCACCTTCAGCGCCCAGTCGAACCGACCGGCATCTAATACCGATAAGAAAATGGTTATCATACTAAAAGGGATGTACATGATATAAAATATCTTATCCCACCATTTCGTTCCCGGGCCCGGTTTCATCCGCTCTTTAACCAAATCTTTAAACGCAGTATCGGTTATATATTTATAGAGAAATATTCCGATGAAGCCAAGATAAATACTATAATATATCCAACCTTGCCAATAATCGAGTCTGCCGGCAGACCCGAAAATGAGCATAAAAAAGATTAGCAACGATGCGAGTATCCGAATTACCATAAGAATGTTTTTCGGTTTATTGTTATCTTTCTGCATATTATTTAATTAATCATTCTTTTTCGGTTTTAAATTTAAACCAACTACCATACTTTCGGAAACAGCCGGTATTTCACTTTTTGCGTATATTCCTTATATCCCGGCAATTCGGTTTGGAGGGTTTTATCTTCCGGATAGGTTCGGATAATTAAGAGCAGGCAGAGGGTAGCACCGAGAATTAAGGCGCGATATGAATTCAGAATTATCGGCGCGCTCAGCCACCATATTATCATCCCGATATACCCGGGATGCCGAACATATCGGTAGGGGCCTTCCTGAATCACCTGATGTCCGCGGTCGGTTTGGATTCGAACGGTGCTGGAAAAGAACCGGTTTACTTTCATCGCCCAGGCGATGATCATGGTTCCTACTATCAGTCCGATGATAGCGATAAAATAAACTATTATCGGGATATTCATGGTGTAACTGAATCTACCACCATCGAGACTAGCGCATATAATAGTACCTACCGCTACCGGAATATAGCTTGCCCGGAATATTTTATCCCACCATTTCGCGCCGGGGCCGGGTTTCATCCGCTCTTTAATTAAATCATTAAATTCCGGATCTCTAGCGCGCGTTATTAATAATAGGATTATCGTTATTAGATTGATTCCGAAAAACACCCAGCCTTGCCAGTAGGTTATCCGGCCTGCCGGGAGAAAAATAAATAGAAACATCAATAAAATATGAATAATGGTTTTCAAGATTAGTTTGATTCTAGCCTTCACCGTTTGCTGCGCATTTGGTTTATCCATAATAGTATTATTTTTCTTTTTCGATAGCTGCTATTTGGGAATTGATTTGTTTGATGAGTTCCGGTTTAAATTTCGGTTTCCGGTGATAGGTATAGAGACCATTCACTTCCCATTCGATATCGTATAATTGGGTATAGCAGAACCCGAACATTTTCGGATGGAATAATAAGACCTCGGTTAACCCCCGATATCGTTCGATAAACCCTTCTTCGGTTTTCGGACGGTCGCCATATCCCCAAGCTTTTTCATCTTTTTGTTCCGGATTCCACCAACTGCCGCCATATTCGCTCACAAAATACGGCTGACCCTGGTATGCGACTTCTAATTCCGGGAAATGCTGTAATACAATCTTATCGCTCTTAATAAATGGCTCGAATAGTTTTCTGAACTCTTCTGGATACTGGTTATAGTTATGGACGTCATAGATTTCGGTCTCTTCATGCACATATCCGCTGGTATCGATTGCCGGCCGGGTAGGATCGAGCTGTTTCGTCAGCCGGAACATGATCCGTAACAGTTCCGGATGCCGGTCTTGTGAGGTTTCATTAAACGGACACCAGCCGATGATTGAAGGATGATTAAAATCCCGGTCGAGTTCTGCTACCCATTCCGGGAGAATCTGAGATATCGATTCCAGCCGGTTATGGTCCATACCCCAGTTCGGATATTCGCCCCAAACCAGGTACCCGAGTTTATCCGCCCAATAAAGGAACCGCGGCTCGAATACTTTCTCATGCAACCGGGCGCCATTGAATCCCATAGCGAGCGATATTTCGATATCTTTTTTTAACGCAGCATCATTCGGTGCGGTATATATTCCATCCGGATAATATCCCTGGTCTAATACCAGCCGCTGAAATACCGAGTTATGGTTTATCAATACCTTTTTCCCATCGATACTAATCTGCCTCAATCCGAAATAGCTCTTCACTTCATCTAATGTCTTTTCTGACTTCTGACCTCTGACCTCTGACCTCTCTTTTTTTATTATTTTAAGTTCCAGGTCATAGAGAAACGGTTTCCCCGGTTCCCAGAGTTTCTTCTCCGATAATTGCATGGTAAATGCTATCGTATTCGATGCGGTAACAGTTATTTCTCCAGCCTTTTTCTTCCCGGCATAAGCGGTTGCGGTTAATTTCAATCCTGCTGTTTTTCCCGCTATTTTTGCATGGACGGTTATGGTTCCATCATCGATATTCGGGTATACCTTAAACGATTGCAGATAGGTTTGCGGGACTGCTTCCAGCCAAACCGTTTGCCAGATACCGGTAGTTCGGGTATATAAACAGGAATATGATTCCAATTGGTCCGATTGTTTCCCGCGCGGTTGCGGTTTAGTTCGCATTTCATCTATCGCGCGAACTACCACCAGATTAACTCCTGGTTTAATCTTATCGGTGATTTCGAAGGTGAATGGAGTATATCCCCCGCGATGAATTCCGAGTTGCTGGCCATTAATCCAAACGGTAGTTTCATAATCTACCGCCCCGAAATGAAGCAGTATTCGCTTTTTATTCCATGATTTCGGAATCTCGAAGTTCCGTCGATACCAGACGCAATCCATAAACCCTTTATTCCCGATCCCGGATAATTCACTTTCCGGGCAGAACGGAACCAAAATAGTTTTTGCAAGTTGCCCTTTTCCTTCTGGGAATCCTTTTTGTTCACCCGATTTCGCATCTGCTATTTCAAACTCCCAGTTTCCATTCAGGTTTAGCCAGGATTTCCTGACCAATTGCGGTCTTGGATATTCCGGTCGAGGGATAGCTTTTTTTCGGGTTCTCATACCTGTTTCTTTCTCCTTATTTCGGTTCAATTTAGGTATGGAGTGGAATCGAGCGTGAAATTTTCACGCTCGATTGCAATCCGATCCAACTTCCAAC
>JBHGBB010000283.1:0-3661 GCA_041946755.1 bacterium
AATGATCCGCGGCTGACTCCATTCGGCCGATTGCTTCGTAAGCTTAGTTTGGATGAATTACCGCAACTGTTTAATATCTTAAAGGGAGAAATGAGTCTGGTCGGACCACGCCCTCCGATCCCCAACGAAGTTGAAAAATACCAGCCATGGCAACGAGGTCGATTGAGCATGAAACCCGGATTAACTTGTATCTGGCAGGTGAGTGGAAGAAGTGAGTTGAGTTTCGATACCTGGATGAAAATGGATTTGGAATACATCGATACCTGGTCGTTATGGCTCGATATAAAAATCCTCTTAAAAACCATTCCTGCAGTAATCTTCTGTCGTGGAGCGTACTAAATGCAATCCTATTTAAAATTTCGAACCACCAGTAGTAAATTGATTATTCTATTAGTTACTATTTTCTTGCTGTTGGCGACCATACCATTCGCTGCTGAGCTTAGCCCCAATGTTCCATTATCCCATTGGAGTTATCCATTACTCGATAAACTTGCCGCTCTTGGTCTCGTCACCGAATCGATGCTGAATACCAAACCGTATACCCGGATAGAAGCAGCGAAAATGGTTAATGAAGCTTTAAAAAATCTGGATGAATACAAAACTGCCGATACCACCGCTCATTCTAAATGGACTGAATTAGCAAATGACATTATCAACCGACTTCAAAAAGAATTTGCTATTGAACTGCAGAGTTTAAATGAAAATAGTGGCGTTTCCAATAACACCTATCTCAAACCGGTAGATGAAATTTATGGAGAATATCTTTATGGAAATAAGGTATTCCAGATTGAAAATCGCCAGGGTGATAAATTCGCTCAGCATTCGAATTTCCGGATAGGATTTGACAGTTATGGACAATGGGCAAATATGCTGGGATATTATCTGCATCCGGAATATCGGTATTCCGATTCCGAATATAACCAAGGGAAATTAGTTGAAGGATATGCGAAAGGGCAATTCGGCAATTTAGAAATAGAAGTCGGTCGGGATTCTTTCTGGTGGGGACCGGGGTATCATGGAGATTGGATTCTCACTGATAATGCTGCTCCGTTCGATATGATTAAACTTTCCAATGCTGAGCCGATTCTATTACCCTGGATATTTCGCCGGCTTGGTCCGATGGATATCACTACATTTTTAACCAAGCTGGAAGAAAATCGGGATTATCCCTATACTCGATTATGGGGAATGCGAGTTGGATTTAAACCTACTCCGGCAATAGAATTCGGGGTATCTCGTTCTGCACTTTTTGGCGGTGAAGGCAGACCATCCATGAGTTTTAGTGATTATTTAGATATGATATTGGGACAAGGGGAACATGACCCTAATAACTTACGAACTGACCAGATAGCCGGATTTGATTGCGCTTGGCAAATCAATAATCTCGACCGGAAACTGCATGTTTTACGAACCATGAAAATATATATCGATGGCGCCGGTGAAGATTTTGCGTATGGCGGTCCGTTACCCAGCCGGTGGGCTTGGTTATATGGTATATCATTCGGTGATATCGGGCTTAATGGGAAAAATGATTTCCGGATTGAATATGCGAATGACCATGTTACTGCTGATGACCGTTACCCCGACCCGGGATATTGGTACACGCATCCGCTTTATACTTCCGGGTATACTTATTATGGTACGATTATCGGACACGAACTCGGATCCGATGGCAACGACCTATTGCTCGAATGGACCCATTTCTTTTCCCCATCATGGCGCGGTTCGCTTACTTATGATGTGCACAAATGGCGGTTAGCTGATACAACTCCTGCAAAAATCCAATATCTTCAACCTCAGCTAACGTTCTATGGTAAAGATAATTATACCATCTCTGCTGCATATCGATATGAAAAAGAGACTGCGGGAAATGAGCGGGGTACTGACCAAACCAACCATATTATTTTCCTAAATACTACCTATTCGTTTTAGAATAATACCGGAGTTAGACCGAACGAGATCGATCTCGTTCGGTGCAATTCCGCTCATAGTCCAAGTTACCTAACGAAAATAGACACCTATGATGTTTATACCGTTTCATGTTCCAACCATTGGAAAAAAAGAAATTAATGCAGTATTGAAAGCGTTAAAAGCCGGCTGGATATCCACCGGCCCGACTAGTTTCCGATTCGAACAATTAGTCTGTGAATACCTCGGAGCCAACTATGCGGTTGCGCTTAATTCCGGTACTGCCGGATTACATCTGGCGTTAGTAGCTGCCGGTATCAAGCCGGGAGATGAAGTTATTGTTCCAGCTTATACCTTTACTTCTACCGCAGCAGTAGTAGTGCATTGCGGTGCCAAGCCGGTTCTGGTTGATGTCGATAAAGAGCGCATGCTGATTCTTCCGCAAGATATCGAACGAAAGATAACCAAAAAAACTAAAGCAATTATCCCGGTTCATCTCGCCGGGCATCCCTACCCGATGCAAGAAGTCAATGGGATTGCGCAACGATACCATTTAGCGGTAATCGATGATGCCGCCCATGCGTTTGGCTCCGAATATCATGGGAAAAAGATCGGGGCATTCGAGAAAATGGCCATGTTCAGTTTCCATTCGACCAAACCGATTTCTACCGGCGAAGGCGGAATGATTACCACTTCCAACAAATCTATTGCCGACCGTATCCGGCGATTGAGTTTACATGGGTTATCCAGCGGCGCCTGGAAACGATATCGGAAAGAAGGCAGCTGGTACTATCAGGTTTTGGAAGCCGGATATAAATATAATCTGCCGGATATCCCGGCAGCGTTAGGTATTGCGCAATTACAACAAGCCGCCCGATGGCAAAAGATTCGAGAGCGATATGCGACTCTCTATACATCCGGATTGAAGGGATTGGCTGCTATCGAGACTCCAACAGTCGCTTCGGCAATGAAATCTTCCTGGCATTTATATATCATCAAATTGCAGTTGGAACAATCACGGATAACCCGGAATCAATTTATTGAACTATTGCGCGAAAAAGGGATTGGAACCAGTGTCCATTTCATTCCGTTACATCACCATCCTTATTACCAGCATATTTGGAAATATAAACTTTCGGATTTTCCGAATGCAAACTGGGCATATGATCGGGTAATATCTCTACCGATCTATCCTGCTATGAAACAAAATCAGGTAGAATATATTATTGATGCAATAACCAAAATAACGAATAAATATGAAAGGTAGTTAATCTATGAATATTTTAATTACCGGTGCCGCTGGATTCATTGCCTCGAATATCGCTGATGCTTATCTCGCCGCCGGACATACTATTACCATAATCGATAATCTCTCTACCGGTCTAAAAAAGAATCTACCGAAAGCAGCGAAATTCTATCAATTGGATTTACGGTCAGCCGCTGAATTAGAAAAGGTCTTTGCAACCGGGGAGTTCGACATCGTCAATCACCATGCCGCACAGATCGATGTCCGAAAATCGGTGGCTAATCCGGTCTATGATGCCGAAGTGAATATTATCGGAATCATCAATCTTTTGGAATTATGCCGGAAATATCCGGTTAAGAAATTGATTTTCGCATCGACCGGCGGCGCCATTTATGGTGAAGGGATCAATCTCCCGGCAGATGAAACGCATCCGATAAATCCCGAATGCCCTTACGGTGCGGCTAAACGAACCGCAGTGGGGAGATACGGCGGAGCATTGAAGGATGT
>JBHGBB010000284.1:0-3644 GCA_041946755.1 bacterium
ATAATATTCTAAAGTTATTTATTATTCCTATCGTCGGAGTCATCATAATCAGTATAATTTTAATAATAGGATATTTTGTTTTAGTCCTAAAACTATAGACTGCATTTCTTATGAATCCACGAGATATATCTATTTTTCGTGATATCGAACGCAAATTGGATAAAGAAGGAGTTGATTTGGCACATATTGATATCTTAGTACATCATGGAGAAGTCGCGTTAACCGGTATATTCATCGACCGCATTTCGCATCGGGATATGACTGATCTGGAAATAAATCGGATGAAACAGAACTTAATGCATATTAATGGGGTTTCAGAAGTTATTATTCATCATGCGAGAGCGAGTGCGTTTGTATAATAGCGGAAAGATATACCGACTAGAATTGCAGCTTGATGAAAAATAGCTTAATATATTTAGTTAATCTAGCCGCAAAGAACATCAGGTGAAATAGCAGTTTGTAACCGTGCATAGATTAATGGTTCTATCGGGCCTGATGTTATGCAATAATTATCTTTGCGGTTAGCTTATTTATATAGGAGTATGTTATGGATATCTATGAAGTGATCAAGATTCGGAAAAGTGTCAGAAAGTATGCGGCAAAAAGAATCGATGCCCCGGTACTTAATCGGGTGTTAGAAGCAGTGCGATTAGCGCCATCCGGCTGTAATGCGCAACCCTGGAAATTTATTGTGGTTAAAGACCCGGAATTAAAACAGAAATTAGCGGTTGCCAGCCACCGGCAGAAGTTTATTGCAGAAGCGGATGTGGTGATTATCGCTTGCGGGAATCCGGACTTGGCCTATCCCCGGCAAGGAGGGTATATGAGTGCTTTCCCGATAGATTTAGCAATTGCGGTAGAGCATCTCTGTTTAGCTGCTGCGGCAGAAGGATTAGGTACTTGCTGGATCGGTGCGTTCGATGAAAAAGAGGTTAAAAAGGTTATCCCCATTCCTGACCCCTGGCGGATAGTAGCGTTGACTCCGTTAGGATATCCGGCAGAGAATCCGCCTGACCGCGGTAGAAAACCAATATCCGAAATAGTTAGTTTTGATAAATGGGAAGCTTGATTGAACGGGTTTGGTCTATCTTAGATAGTATTAAATCTATTTCTTCTTGGTTAACTCTACCAAGGAAGTAATTATTTTAACCGCATCATCAAGTGCTATGTGTCCGGTATTGAGAATTAAATGGTAGAATAACGGGTTATCCCAATTCGCATTATAAAAATGTTTAAGATATTCCGCGCGCGCTTTATCTTTCTGCTCGATAATTTCTTTCGCTTTGGATTTATCGATATTCGGGTCTTCTTGCGTTGCCCACTCGATGCGTCGCTCTAACGGCGCAATGATTCGCAGATGAACCGTTTGCGGGAAGTCCTTGAGTAAAATACATCCCCCGCGTCCCATGATGATAACGTTCCCTTCTTCAGCGAAATTGCGGATTACGGTCTGAGTTAACTGCAGATATCTGCGGTCATCAATACCCATACCTTCTTCAAAAGTTCCGGGATACCCGCCTAAGGCGGGTTCCATATATGCTATCGCGGTAAAAGGATACATGATTCCACTTCCCGGGATCGGAAACGGCATCTGGGAGAAAATCGTTTTGATTTGGTTAAATTCATCCTGGTCGAAATGTTCGATTTTATCCGGGGTAACATTCGCTAATTGCGCTACTTTAACGATTAATTCTTTATCGATATATCGGAAGTTAAGTTGGTTTGCGAGTTGCTGAGCGATATAAATCGCTCCACTACCGAGTTGGCGGGATATGGTTATAACGGGCATAAAATACCTCCTTTATCCAAATTACTGGGAAATAGGATTTAAGTAACCATAATTTTAGATCTACTCTATCTTACCAAAATAATCTGGTTGAGGGAAGCTTAACTAGCGGATTTCGTTAATAAAAGTTTCAATCGGTACAATTGATTAATAGTGAATCCTGACCATTGGCAGGGGAATATGGAATTATTGTGTAATAACGGGTCGCTAGCGATGTCAAAAGGAGAAGAATTTACCGCTTGTTCCCATAATACCGTTCCCGGTATCGGGGTATATTCGCTTAAATAAGGGCGGGCGCCGCAAGATTTAACAAAACGAATACTCGATTCAACCTGTTCCGCTTTTTGGTTAGGTAATCCCGTTAAAAGATATACTCCAATTTGGTCGGCGGTATACCCGGCATTATGCAAATTATCAATAGCTTGTTGGAATTCAGCATTAGTAACTTTCCCGCCGGATTGGGTTTGAAATTCAGTATCGCAGCTTTCCAGCCCTAACCTGATGGTTTGAAATCTGGACTGTTTCATCAATTGGGCTACTGATTCGGTTATCCCCCGACTATATAAACCGTTTGGGGTATGAAAATATACCGGCAGCTTGCGATCGATAACCAGTTTTAATATCGGAACTAAATGCTGTTCAGGTTCGAAGGTTAACGCATCATCATAGAACACGAAATTCTGCACCTGATATTGTTTATGCCAGAACTCGATTTCGTTGACCACTAATTCCGGGTTTCGGCGCTGGTATTTAGGCGATAACCGATGCGATGCGCAATAGGTACATCGAAAAGGACACCCGCAGCTAGTGAGAATACAAACATAGTTAAGGTTGCGAACCAAATCGAATGCTGGATAGGGATATGAATCTAAATTATTCAAGGTAGGGAAAAAGGTTGAATGATGGCCGGTAAGTTGGTCGACAAGTTTAATCCCTTCTATTTCACCGGCACCAGTAATAACATAATCCGCTTGCGAAAATCGTTTCGCATGGTCGTAACATAAGCTGGCATATATTCCGCCTAACATAATCGGTACTCCCGGATGGATTTGTTTAATCAATTCTATTGCTCGGAATACTCCGGGATACCAGTAGGTCATGATTGAGGTAATTAAAACCACAGCTGGTTTGGGAATATGATTTAACTGCTGGATGAATTGCGATTCGGATATACCATATCTTCCATATCGCCGGGGAATGGTTTTATATACCGGTGGTTTCGGAATAATTTCTTTTTGGAATTTCTTCTGACCAAACGATTGCCGGTGTAAATTGTGCGCGGTATCCGAATCTGAATCAGCTAATAAATCAAGATAGCTTATAGAATATCCATTTTTCCTTAAGATACTGGCTAGATAGAACAATCCCAGCGGTTTAATCCATAAATCATATGCTGCAAAATCATAGATCCATGGGTTAATCATCAAGATATTTCGATTATGCATAATCGCTACCAAATGTTTGTTTCCCGATGTTAGGTAATCCGCTGTTTATAAGCAGAATAACTTGCAAAATATACATTAACAGGGTAAACTATTTTAGTATATATCGATAGCATTGTGCGAAACCCAAATAGGATATTATACTCGATTATGGCTAAACAGTCTTTCGCCGACCAGATGAATGAGTTGATTAAAGATATCTGGGGAACGTTCTTACTCTATATTCGCCATCGCCATCCTACTGCAACTCATTGCCCCAATATTATTGTGAAACTGTTAAGTATCATTCCTGGGTTCGGGCATATCTTTATCGGATTTTATCTGCGTGGCATTTTTTGGTTGATTATCACCTTACCGGTAATTATCTCGTTCATTTTCGTTGTGATTGATGTCGGCTTTATTAATCTGCATACCCT
>JBHGBB010000285.1:0-3636 GCA_041946755.1 bacterium
GCCCAAAAGTTCAGCCGCGACGATTGATGCGGCAAGTATGTTAGCGCATGCGGCGCTGGTGTATCAGCGTTTTCCCGAATTTACCGATTATGCGAATGAATGCAGAACCCGGGCAATTTCAGCCTGGAATTATTTCAGAAGCAATCCAATGAATGATGGGATTACCAGCGGAAAAGATGGACCGAGTGGAGGTGATAAAGATACTACCGCCCAGATACAGGATTCAGTGGTTACCGCTATTTATCTCTACGCGCTTACCAATAACACGGTCTATAACAATTATATAAAACAGCATTATCAGCAGACCCGGCCGATGAAAGATGTGTGGTGGGGCTGGGGGTTATATGATAATTGGCAAAGCCAGGCGCTGATGTATTATACGACCTTACCCAATGCCGATGCCACGGTAAAAACCGCTATTCAAAACGGGAAAACGTATTCCGGCTCGTATTCCTGGATAGGTTGGAATGATAATCTCGACTTATATCGCGGGTATATGCCTGATGGACAATATCATTGGGGAAGTAATATGGTTAAAGCGGATGTCGGTAACTCGCTGATGGAATTCGTTGCCTATAATATCCTGCCGCAACATAAAAACCAATATCTGAACCATGCATTAGAAGTTTTGCATAATTTTCATGGTGTAAATCCGATGGGCTTAACCTATATAACGAGTATGGAGCCGTATGGGGGAGATAGTTGTGCACATTATATGTATCATCAATGGTATTTAACCGCAATCGTCCCCGCGGGATATATTCCCGGCGGACCGAACAGCAGTTATGCTCCCGACCCAAGTTATAGTGGGCCGCCACTCGAACCACCGCAAAATCAGCCGCCACAAAAATCATATAAAGATTGGGGAAATACTTGGCCGGAAAATTCCTGGGAAGTTACCGAGCCATCGATATCATATCAAGCTGAATATGTACTACTATTATCATTTTTTGCACAAGAAAAGAATACACCGACGAGTGTAATTGATTGGTATTTATATTAAAGTACCGGTTTGAATCGCCAAACCGAAAAAATAAATAAACAAAAAGAAAAGGAGACAATATGCACAACCCAAAAATTAGTATCAGAAATTTGGTGGTAGTATTATTGAGCATGAGTATATTTTTTGTTTGGATGCAAGCAGCAGAAATGATTACCATTGATGCAACTAAGCAGAAACCGATTTCACCCTATATTTATGGTTCGAATTTCCCGGATTGGAAAACGTTAGGGGTGAATGTTACCGTTGCTCGGCAAGGTGGGAATCGGATGACCGCATATAATTGGGAAACCAATGCCAGTAATGCGGGCAGTGATTGGTATCATCAGAATGATGCCCATATGGGTGAAACCAATGAATCCGGTTGGGCGGTGCGGAATTTCCTGGAACCGGCACAGCAGCATAACGTGGCAGTGATTCTAACCGTTCCTTGCGCGGGGTATGTGGCTGCGGATAAAAAAGGTGATGGTGATGTCAATAAGACTCCGGATTACCTGAAGGTTCGGTTCTTGAAATCTTATGCCAGCAAACCCGGTGACCATTTCATCTATCCGCCGGATACGACCGATAATGCGGTATATCAGGATGAATTCGTGGCTTGGATAGAAAAGATTAAATCACCGAAAACCCCGGTCTGGTATGCTTTGGATAATGAGCCGGATATCTGGAGTGGAACCCATGCGCGAATCCATCCGAATAAAATAACCTATACAGAAATAATCAAAATTAATACCGAATATGCCGCTGCGATCAAAAAAGTCGCATCCAAAACCCTAATATTTGGACCGGTAAATTATGGCTGGCTTGGATATCGTAATTTGCAGGACGCCCCGGATGCGAATGGTCCGAATTTTCTGGAGGTATATTTATCAGCTATGGCGCAGGCGGAAAAACAGGTTGGAAAACGTTTGCTAGACGTCTTGGATATTCATTGGTATCCGGAAGCGCAAGGTGATGGAGTGCGCGTGACCAATTGGGGTCAAGATAAACCGGGAACTGCGGCTGCCCGAATTCAAGCGCCGCGATCGCTATGGGACCCGACCTATGTAGAACAGAGTTGGATTACCAAAGATGTTATTCCCGGGAAAGCGATTTATGCACTCCCGCAAATATTCCAACAAATCAATACCTTTTATCCAGGAACGAAACTGGCTATCACCGAATATAATTATGGGGGAGAAAACGTTATCAGTGGCGCTATTGCGCAGGCTGACGTACTTGGTATCTTCGGTCGGTATGGTATTTTTGCTGCATGTAATTGGATTTTATCAACGAAAGCCCCGGCACAAATCGCCGGATTTAATGCCTATCTCAATTATGATGGAAAAGGATCTCGATTCGGCGATATTGGTCTGGAAGTGAATGGAGAAACCGCAGCATCGAATTCGGTTTATGCGGCATTGGATTCGAAAAATCGTAATCGATTAACCATAGTAGCGATCAATAAAACCGATAAAGAATCGGCTATGCAAATCGCAGTTAAAGGCTATATCGGGAATAAAGTTAACGCTTGGGGAATCTCGAGTAAAGATTTGTCGAAACCAAGTAGAATACCATGCGAAATTAAAAAAGGAATGGTATCATTTACCGCACCAGCATTGAGTGTGACGACTATTGAGGTGAATCGATAAGTATGGACCAATACTACTACCACTACTGAGTAGTAGGAATAAATATACCATCCTATTTTGCGCAGAAGTGAAATGAATCAGCCGATATGAAAGATCACTAAATCTGCATAATAAGTGAACTAAAATGGGTTTCTCCCTGGTTTTACAATTGGATTTCAGTATCGGTTTATTATGACTTTGAAGAGAATAGAAAAAAAATCAGTAAAATTAAGTAAAATAATAAAAAAATACTTGACAAATAGATTTTATCTGGTATATATTTAATGCAACTAGCGATATAGCTTTTTTTTAACCTAGTTTCAGAAAACGTTTTAGTTTTCTATCCTAATAAGAAAGGAGGTGCATTTAATTTATGAAAAAAGTTCTTATAGCATTAGCTTTAGTTGCCCTAGCTATAACTCCATCATTCGCCGCTAAAACATTTACTTTTGCCACTGCGAGTGATACAGTCGGATGGACTCCTGCCTGGAACAATGGCAATGTTTATGGTGAATGTACTATAACTTGGAGTGCAACCGGCGGTCGTGCTAATTCAGGCTGCATGAAAGTCACTATTTATAAGACAATTGCAGGAAGTGGTGCTGTTAATGTTACATTTTATCCTTCTGCTTCCGAACTAATTACGGGTGTAGATACGATATACAGTGTTTGGATAAAAGCGAATAGCGCTATTCAACCACCGTGGTATTGGGTACAGGCGTTTGCATTTACCACAGGCTGGGGCTGGACAGCTACCGGAATAAATGGTGCAGCTACGTGGACGCAATACGTCAATTCTCAATTCGGTGCCGGACCAACACCGGGAATCGGTTTCCAACTTCCAATCGATGATAATGTAGCGATTGGTAGTAGTTTTGAGTGGGTTATTGATAGTATCAGAGTCGGAAGCGATTCTATACCAGTGGAACTGATTGATTTTAGTGCAACACCGACCAAAAAGTAACGAATCGTTATAGTATAAGACATAGCGACCTTTTTGGTTTGAATATTAAACTATAGTTTAAT
>JBHGBB010000286.1:0-3610 GCA_041946755.1 bacterium
AAAAAATGATATAAAATATTAGCTATAAAAAATACTGATTATTTTTTTCGGGTATTTAGATGTAATATCCCGTTTCTATTTGTCATCTTTGAGAAGAATTGTATCGTTACAATTCAGACTCGATGCTTCTTTCTGAACTCATCGCTATCGTTTTGGGAACAAATCTATTTTTATATCGTCTAATTCTATATCTTAAAACAAAGCTGGCTGTATTCTATTCTAACCATAGAAAGGAGGGGTGTATTTATGAAAAAATGTTTGATTACTGTTGTTGCCTGCTTAATGCTTAATCTCTGGTTAACCTGTTTGGCAAATGCAGTGCCGAATGAACCTACCGGAACGGTACAAGGAACCATTATCGATGCTGGTACCAATCTACCGATTCCCGGAGTTAAAGTATCGGTAATAGGACCGATGATATGTCCATCGCCAATTGCGATTACCGATTCTACCGGAACTTATTTTCTTTCCGGATTGGCAGCCCAATCTACGATGGTGCAAGCAGATAAGATGGGATATGTTACCGCTAGCCAAGCAGTTACCATTATCGCACAGGATACTGTAACCCTCGATTTCTCTCTGATACCAATGGTTCCACCGGCTACAGGTGCGATCCAGGGAATAGTTACCAACACTGCTACCGGAGACCCGATTAGCGGCGCTGAAATTACTATTCAACTCCCAAATAAAAATAGTTGGATTGTTGCACATACCGATTCAACCGGTTATTATCTGCTGAATAACCTTTCTACGGGTTCAACCGTTGTTAAGGCAGTAAAACCGGGATTTTCTCCCGGTGAATTAACGGTTGAAGTAGTTGCGAATGATACGACTACTGCTGATTTCACACTAGCCGCCATCGTTCCACCGGCACAAGGTGCCATTCAAGGGATAATTACCAACGCTACTTCTGGTGAACCGATAGCCGGCGTATTTGTGTATGCGCGGCCAATATCCGATTTCACTTTATCAGCAACGGTACCGGGTACCGATGCACATGGCAGATACTATGCGATCACCGATAGTACCGGATACTATCTGCTGAATAATGTCGGGATTGGCTCTACTTTAGTAGCAGCGATAAAGTTCGAATTTGAGTCGGCACAACAGATAATTGATGTCGTATCCAATGATACCGTAACCGCAGATTTTGTGTTATCACCAGTTACCCCGCCTGCACAAGGTGCTATTCAGGGGACGGTAACTAATGGAACTACCGGCGAACCGATTGCTGGCGTTTTGGTATATGCCAAGCTCAGTACCGGATTCGCACCTTCGACCCTGTGCCCCACAGGTAACGGTCCAGAAAATAGTTTCGCGGTTACCGATAGTACCGGATACTATCTCATACCGAATCTGATGGTAGGAGATTATCTGGTTTCGGTTGGTAGAGAACACTGCGAATGCCAGACACAATCGATTACGGTTATCGCTGATGATACGGTAACATTAGATTTTACTTTACAGCCGCAACCTGAACCTGAAAAAGGATCGATTATAGGGACAGTAAGTGATGCAAGTACCGGCGCTGCGATCGAAGGAGCATTTGTTTTTGTTTCGACCGATGCAGCGAGCTGGTATGGTCATTTACCGCATTTGTTTACCCAAACCGATTCTACCGGAGTATATCAACTGGATAATATTCCTGCCGGAACCCAAGTGGTAAAAGTAATGAAGCCGGGGTATGAGGCCGGAAGCCAGGAGATAGCGGTTATCGCGTTCGATACGGTGGTTGCAAACATCAGTTTGGTTGCAATCCCACCGCAAGCGACCGGAACCATTACCGGGACGGTAAGCGATGCAAGTACCGGTTCACCTATAGCCTCAGCGATTGTTTTTGTTCGAGGTAATCATGACAATGTTGCCATGCACTGTCCAGGCAACGTATCTTTTACTACCACGGATATTAATGGCAGTTATACTTTGTACAATATCGCTACCGGTGTTCAGGAAGTAGTCGCAATCGATTCGGGATATCAAGCTGCAGAACAACAGGCGACGATTCTGGCGAATGAAACGACATTAGTCGATTTCGTGTTGGTTCCGTTTGGAGATGACACAGCGACAGTAAGTGTCATTGTGGTTGAAGCTGGCTCTGATACTCACAAAATGATTCCGGATGCGACGGTATTTATCTCGGTTAATAATGAGATATTACCTACTTCTGAATGGGATAATTTCTGGGGGATGACCAATATCACCGGGCATACTCAGATAGGTAATGTACCTTCAGGTAATCAGATTATCTCGGTTTCCAGAGATGGGTATACTCCGCAATTGGTAAGTGTCAATTTGGCAGGAGAACCGGTATCGGTAACCGTTTCATTGACTCCTGAAGATGGAACACCGCCTAATATCTATCTGAATAGTTATGGCGCGTTTACGATTGCGAGTAATACTACTCACTGGTATTTCGAACCTTATGGCGATGCGCCAGCATCCGGAGATTTATCTTGGGTAAATACCTTCAACGGTGAAGATAGAGTTATCCAGATGCGGCAGGAGCCGGGACAAAAAGGAAAACTCAGCCAGGTTTTCTCGGTACCGAGCACGGGATGGTATACCGCGATTGCTAAAGTGTGTACTGATATTGCGGACAGACGCCATCAACAGAAAGCGTATCTCTATCTGCAGGTGTTAGATGGAGAAAGCGCGGTTAGCTTCAGTGGCAATCTGGCAATCCAGCCGGGAGCTGGTGGCTGGGGTAATGCCAGTACTTGGCGGGAGATGCAAATCTCATTCTATGCCCAGAATACCTTGATCAGTGTACAACTCGTTGGGATTAATCCGGCGAATGGCGGTAATCGAGGGAATATCTATCTCGCATATCTCTGGGTCAGTGCCGGTGGCCCGCAAGCTACGACTCCGGTATCTTTAACCAATCCGAGTTTTGATGATGGAACCACAGGGTGGATGTATCAACTCTATGGTGATGGGCTCGGTATGGGAACTTGGAATGGGTTGAGTGATTGGGCTGGACGCACCGGTGTTCTTGAAGGTGCACTTCTAGCTGGAGAGAAAGGGAAAGTCAGCCAGTTATATACTGCGCCTACGACTGCAACTCTAGGGTCGGTATGGGTATATAGCGGCGCGACAAGTATGAGAGATACTCAGAAAGTATATCTCTATCTCTACAGCCTGGATAGTAATAATCAAGCCGTTATCGAAAGCGGAACAGTGACATTGCAACCGGGAAGATGGACTCCCGGAGAATGGCAGCAGATACAATTTGGATATCCGTCATTAACTTCGGATAATGCTGTCCAACTAGTCGTGATAAATCGGAACGAGAATCCATCAGAAACGATTTATTTCGATGACGTTGAAGTACTGCAATAGCAGCTGAACCTTCTTTCTATAGATGGTGACTTGGGAGCGCTCCGCAACTGCGGAGCGCTTTTTTTGTTTAGGGTGATTCTAGGTAAAAATACTACCTGAATAATAACTTATTTACCCAAGAACCATATCTTTTCTTAATAATCTACTTACAGTATTTACTTTATCCTATTATATTTCAATCTACTCCGATGATTCTTAATAATTTTCAGGTTCTGAATTCGGTTGGAAGTATAACCCGAATTGGTCCGACCAATTCGGGTTATAATCCGGT
>JBHGBB010000287.1:0-3587 GCA_041946755.1 bacterium
TATCGGGTTGATGGGGTATTACCGGAAAGTGGGAATAGAATCACCTATTCGGTAAGCATAGATAACACCCGGATTAAAGATGGATATACTTTGGTAACCGAAGATATCCGGAGAATGCCGATTAGTTCAATGTCCAATGTCGTAATTGAAGAACAAGAGAAATCGAAGTATGGCTCGATGGACCTGATTCTCTTAATCACCCCGCGGATTCTCGAATCGGAAGCGTTAACAGGAAAATAAGCGCTGGGATTGGTTCCCCGGGAGTAAGTAGTTAAACTCGAAGTCGGAATCGGAAGATTATCCAGATTTAAAGAACCAGATTCCGGCTTCGAGTTATTTTTTAGGCTGCGGTTCAGCCAGCCGCTGTTGCTCTTTCTTCTGGAAACATTCCGGGCAATTATATACCGGTTTACTTAAACTCCGGTTATATCCGGTATCAATCACTACCCGGGCGACTTCTCGAACTTCTTTACCACAAGTATCGCAGCGAATCATAATCTTCCTCTTTTTTTATCGAGACTTAATATGATAATATCATATACTTAATTGCGATGCAATCGGAATCAAACTCTATGAATACTATGGGGATTAACCTGGTTTGGCAGAAAATAAGTTCGACTAAGTTGAGTTATGGGTATGCCATTTTTATTGCTATTTTCAGTTGTTTATTGGGTGTTCTGATTCCCGGAAAATGGGCGTTACCGATATTGAATACCCTCGGAATTTATCCACTCTTCTCTTATCAGATTAGACATCAGCAATATCGCCGGGCGTTGATCCAGATGCTGGTTTGGGCAGTGGTAATGTCGATAGTAGTGATTTTATTAAGTACCTATTTTAATCCAATGATGGAATCGAAAATAATCCGTGGGAAACAATATCGGGACGAAATGGTTACTTGGGTTAAAACCGGTGTAGGGGAAGAGAGTACTCCGAACCAGTTTATTCCGAAACATTTAATGCATCTGGTAGCGTTTAGCCTTTTAACCATTATAACCGGTGGATTTGCCGCATTATTTATGGGTGCGGTGCTATTGAACTATATGAATTTCTATGTCGGCAGTTTATATGCGCATACGACTAATCCGTTAATCGTACTCATTTTCGGCTGGCAACCTTGGGCGATTATTCGAGTTATCGGATATATTGCGCTTGCTATCGGATTATCCGAACTCTTTTTCAGTTTTCTAAACAAACGTCCTTTGAATAAGATAGCTGTGAAAAATTATGTTCTTGGCGGATTCTTTTGTATTATTCTCGATTTATTCTTAAAAACCATCTTAGCTCCTACTTGGCAAAAGGTCTTACAAACAGCGATCAAGTAAGTAGGGGCGAGGCATGCCTCGCCCGAAAAACTGTTATCAGGCGACTCAATGAGTCGCCCCTACTCGAAGTGAAAAACATAATATTATTGAATTTATTATGGTTATGTTTCCATTTTGAACTTTTGTCCATTGGACAAAAGTTCAACTCGAATTACCATTATCTCGGGCGAGGAGACCTCGCCCCTACTTCATGAACAACATATCATATTGATTTAATTATTGTTACACTGCTGACTTGAATTTGTCTCCAGCGGAGACAAATTCAAATTAGGATAATTAAATTTAATCTTTTAAGCAATGCGGTAAATTCTGATATTTTATTAGAATTAACATATATAATTGATTTATATATGGTTATAAATCAATGTTGAATTATACGGAATTTGCGTATAATTCAACATAGCCGGTCACTATACCGTATTACAACCCGAATTGGTCCGACCAATTCGGGTTATATTCCCGATTAAAACTAGAATAAAGTCAAAAAAATATAATTGCAATTACAAAACTATTTGGTTATAATTAACGTCAGGGCAGTATTTCGAAAATCAATATTTATTGAAAATAATAAGGAGGAATAAATGAAAAAGGTATTTACTATTTTATTTTGTATAATTGCTTTATCTATTCTTTCTATTGTTCAATCAAAAGTGATATATAAACAAGATAATTTATTTAGTATAAAGGTAAATGGTAAATATGGATATATAGACCGAACTGGAAAAGTCATTATTGTTCCGCAATATGAACTAGGACACATTTTTACAGAAGGATTAGCTGCTGTAAAAGTTGGTGGTAAATTTGGATATATCGATACAACAAATCGTTTAATAATTGAACCGCAATTTGATTATGCTTATCCCTTTTCTGATGGAGTTGCAAGGATAAAGGTTGGTGAAAAATGGGGATATATAGATAAAACTGGTCATGTTATTATTCAACCACAATATGATTCTAGCTGGCCTTTCAATGATGGTATAGGAAAAGTTAAGGTGGATAATAAATTAATATTTATAAACTTATCCGGGAATACTGTTACTAATATAAATTTTGATAAAGCTGCAAACTTCTCAGAAGGATTAGCTCGCATAGAAATAAATAGTAAATGGGGATATATAGATACTAATGGAAGTTTAGTTATCCCTGCGAAATATGATATAGCACATGATTTTTCTGAAGGAATTGCGGCAGTCGGTATTGGCCCCAAGCGAGATTATATTGACAAGACTGGAAAAATAGTAATTCCGACAAATTTTGATTTTACTGATTTCTTTTCAGAAGGATTAGCGCGTGTGGCGAAACATAAGAAACAGGGTTATATTGATGCTTCCGGGAAAATAATAATTAAACCTCAATTCCATTCAGTATCAAAATTTACTGAAGGACTTGCCCCAATAGAAATTAACGGTAAATGGGGATATATAGACAGGACAGGAAAAATAGTCATCAAGCCAAAATTTGATATAGTATATGACTTTTCTGGTGGTATATCAGAAGTATTCATAAATGGTAAATGGGGGTATATCGATAAAACCGGGAAATATATTTGGGAACCGACGAAATGAAAAATAGCTTCGATAAATCAGAATCATTCTCGGCTGAAGCCATTTTCTCTTCTTATCGTTTTTCCCCTATCTGAAGATAGGGGCTATTCATCAATTTGTTTAACTTGAATAGCCCCGAGTTTTAACTCGGGGGCACAATTTAAAATCCAAGTAGGGTTTTAACCCAGAATAGTATATAATATTTTCCTATGTCGCAAATAAGAATTTGGATTCATCTGATTTGGTCAACTAAAAACCGCGAGAAACTTATCTCACCAACGATTAAACCAGTTTTACTTAAGCATATTCGAGAGAATGCTAAAAGTAAAGATATTTACCTCGATTTTATTAACTGCATAGAAGACCATATCCATCTTCTGATTTCTTTACCGCCAGATCAAACTATAGGCAAAATCGTCCAACTATTAAAAGGAGAATCATCATATTGGATGAATCAGCAGAAACTGCGGGTAGGTAAATTCGAATGGCAGGATGATTATATGGCAGTTTCGGTTAGCCAATCTATGATTGATAAAGTTCGAGAGTATATTAAAAATCAAGAAGAGCATCATCGGAAGAAAACTTTTTTAGAGGAATATGAAGAGTTGATGAAGCTATATAGCTTTTCGATAGTAAACAAATCGGATTAATTCTCGGCTAAAGCCCAATCTCTATTTCTATCTATTTCCCCCTATCTAAAGATAGGGGCTATTCAGGT
>JBHGBB010000288.1:0-3581 GCA_041946755.1 bacterium
TCAATCCCAACAACCCTACCCGACGGCGCAGAATATATAACAAGAGCAGCCAGTTAACCGTTGATGCAATACTGGTTGCCAGTGCCAATCCTCCTTGTTTCAACGGCCACATCAGGATTAGGTTTAACGTAGTATTCACTACCACCGCGATAAATCCTATCCTAACCGGAGCCCAAACATCTTCCAGCGCATAGAATACCGGCACTACAATTTTAACCGCCGCAAATGAGAATAAGCCGACCGCATAAAATAATAACGCTAACGCGGCACCTTCAGTCGCCTGCGAGGTGAACATCCCCCGCTGGAATAATAAACTTAAGATTGGTATCCGGAGAATAATCAGACCGACTGCTGCCGGGATAGTCAGAAACATGGCTAACCGCAATCCATAGGCTAAGGTCTCTTTCAATTCCTGGAACTCTTTTTTCGCGGCATGCGCGGCTAATACCGGCATAACCGCAACTGCTATTGCAATTCCGAAAACCGATTCCGGTAATTCGACCAACCGATTCCCATAATAGAGTGCCGAAATCGCACCTTCTCCAATAAACGACGCGCAGATTTTATCGATGGTTAAATTTATCTGGGTTATCGCCAGCCCGAACACTGCCGGGACCAGCATTTTCGCGATTCGAATCACTCCCGGATGATGGAAATTGAATTGGAAAGAATACTGCATTCCTTTTTTAATCGTCATCGGTACCTGGATTGCTGCTTGTAGGAATCCGCCAATAATGACTCCAATCGCTAAACCGGTTAACCGATCTTCCAATTTCGGACCGAATAACGGGCTGATTACCAAGGCTCCGGTAATAATCGCCAGATTTAAAAAGATGGGGGTTGCAGCCGGCGCGGCAAAATGCCGGAACGAATTCAGCATCCCCATAAACAGGGCGGCAAACGCTATCAGTCCTAAATAGGGGAACATAATCCGGGTAAGTTTTATCGCAGTAGCAATTGCCAGATGGTTATTCCGATATCCCGGAATCAGGATATATACAATGAGCGGAGTGAAAATAATTCCGAGGATAACTAAAACGGTTACCAAAAGGAATAATAGATTTAAAACATTACTGGCGAATTCCCAAGCGCTTTTCCGGTCTTTATTAGTCAGATAATCGGTAAACACCGAAATAAACGCTGCAGATAACGCCCCCTCTCCCAGCAATCGCCGGCAGAAGTTGGGAATCTCAAAACTTAAAAAGAAGATATCGGTATACCATTTATTCCCACCAAACGCATATCCAATCACCGCATCCCGGAGATAACCAAGTATCCGGCTGACCATGGTAAGTGAACTTACCACCGACGCAGACTTGATTACATGTTTATGTTTGGTTATAGGAGTTGTCACGAAAGGATAGATTTTAGATTAGTGTAAGGAAAATAAGTTTCATTGGTAATTTAGTATTTAGCATTTTAAATGTATCCGCCTTAGGCGGATTGCAATGCTAATTTTGCATTTTGCAATGAGCTTTTATAGTATATACCGACTTAAGTCCTGGTCTTTCACCAGATTCGCCAATCGTTCCCGGACATATTTCGCATTGATACTAATCTTCTGTCCCGGCATTTCCGGCGCATTAAACGAGATATCTTCCAGCAACTTTTCCATTACCGTATGCAATCGCCGGGCACCGATATTTTCTGTCTGGTCATTCACCTCTTGCGCTAATTCAGCAATCGCTTTAATCGCATCGTCAGTAAACGAGATTTTTACCCGTTCAGTTTCTAATAAGGCGGTATATTGTTTAATCAACGCATTCTGCGGCTGAGTTAGGATTAAGACGAAATCATCTTTCGTCAACGGTTTCAGTTCTACCCGAATCGGGAACCGGCCTTGCAGTTCTGGTATCAAATCCGAGGGTTTATTAACCGTAAACGCACCGGCAGCGATAAATAAGATATGGTCGGACTTAACCATCCCATACTTGGTCATGACTGTTGTCCCTTCAACAATCGGCAACAAATCCCGCTGGACTCCTTCCCGGGAAACATCCGGCCCTACCCCGCGCGATTCCCGGCCGGCAATTTTATCCAATTCATCCAGAAAAACGATCCCGGAACTCTCGACCCGGTTAATCGCTTCCCGCACCACCGCATCATTATCTATCAATTTATTGGTCTCTTCATTAAACAGAATCCGGCGCGCTTCACTAACCGCAACCCGCCGCGTTTTTTTCCGGGGTGGAACCAACCGGCTCATCATATCTTTTATATCCATACCTAGCATCTCATCCATACTGCCGGTAACTCCGAAAACTTCTATCCCCGGGGATACAGTTTCCTGCACTTCCAACTCGACCATCCGGTCATCTAATTGACCGGAATCAAGTTGGGTACTGAGTTTCTCCCGGGTACGGTTCCATTTCTCTTCTTCCGCCTTCTGTTTTTCATAATCCACTAATTCCAACTCGGTGGTTTTACTTGGTTTCCGCCGTTTTGGGAGTAATAAATCAAGTAACCGTTCTTTCGCCGCTCGTTCTGCCGGCTCTTTAACCTGTACCAGATATTCACCGCGAACCATATTCACTGCAAGTTCGGTTAACTCTCGAATAATCGATTCCACATCTCGACCCACATACCCCACTTCGGTATATTTAGTCGCTTCAACTTTAACAAACGGCGCTTGCGCAAGTTTCGCCAACCGCCGGGCTATCTCGGTTTTCCCAACTCCGGTCGGACCAATCATAATAATGTTTTTCGGAGCTACTTCATCTTGCAGTTCCGGCGGTAGGAGTTTCCGGCGAGTCCGATTCCGTAATGCGATAGCCACTGCTTTTTTCGCGTCATCCTGGCCGATAATATATTTATCGAGTTCAATAACAATCTGTTTAGGAGTCAAACTATCCATAATTCAATTTCGGATTTATGATTGCAGATTGCGGACTAAAGAAAAGCAAACCGCCGAGCACGCAAAGAAGGCGCTAAGAGCGCAAGAATTACTTTTTTTTCTTTGCGAACGTTGCGATTCTCTTTAGCTCTCTTTGCGGTTAGTTTTTGTTTTTTATTCCGAAATCAGCAATCCGCATTCCGCAATTTACATTATTTCAGCTTTTTTGTAGATATAATCGATATTCTTGGTATACTTCGATAAATCGAAACAGCCATCAAGTTCGGCTGCTGATAAATATTGTTTCACCCGGGCATCAGCTTGAAGCAAGGATTTAAACTCGATTTTATCGTTCCATGCTTTCATGGCATTCTCTTGCACCACCTGATATGCCAGTTCCCGGGTAATCCCTTTTTTCGTTAACGCTAATAATACCTGCTGGCTGAAGATAACGCCATACGTTAAATTTAAGTTAGCGGTAATATTATCTTTATGCACCACGAGATTGGATAACACGCCAATCAGTTTCACCAGCATATAATGCACCAGAGTAGTATTATCCGGAATAATTACCCGTTCTACCGAAGAATGGGAAATATCCCGTTCATGCCAGAGCGCAATATTCTCGAATCCGGCAAACGCATTACTGCGGATCAGCCGGGATAAACCGCAAATCTGCTCGCAGGTAATCGGATTCCGTTTATGCGGCATTGCCGACGACCCTTTCTGCCCGGCTGAGAATGGCTCT
>JBHGBB010000289.1:0-3548 GCA_041946755.1 bacterium
GATTCGATGCATCGAATCATTTCGATTCGTGATACTTATAGTGGAACCACTGATTTGTATAAATATAGCTTTCGAGATCCGTCCCTTGATGAATCACTTCCCTATTACTGTAATCAAATTGAAAATGCTTATGGCAACTCATATAAATATCAACAACTATATGATTGGTGGGGTTTTAGTAGATTTTATATACTTAATTCGTTATCTTCGACAACTATTCGCAGTTTTGAATATACTATGGATAATCTGTGGGATATTGGAACATTTAATTACGTTGAAACCACTGTTTTCCACAAGATGGAAACTGGTGACCACGGTGGAGGTGTTACCGGCTATCGTTTAATCAGGAGTCTAAATACACAAGATATACTTACCTCGCTTTTTTGGTACGATGAAAATAATTACTATAAGCAACTCACCGCAAGTCGCGATCCCGCAGGAAATTATTCTTACTATTATTACGATACGAATAGTTTACTCACCACGGCCCAAAATCCATTAGGCTATTTAACTCAATTTAGTTATAATACCGCAAAACGCGACCTGACTTCTATAACTGACCCATTAGGGAACAGTGTATATTTTGCCTATGATAGCTATGGTAATCGAACTAGTATGACCGATACTCTTGGTCGAACCACCCGAATCCAATATAATGTTTATGGTTTTGCAACCTGCCTTATCAGTCCGAGTTATGAGACCACCTTACTATACTATGATACCTATAATAACCGGACTTGTGTTGTCGATCCTCTAGGACATCGGAGCTATTATTATTATGATACTAATGTCAGCCGGGTAACGACGATTAAAGATCCTGATGGGAATTATACCCGGTATGAATATTATATCAATGGTCTCTTAAAAGAAGTTACCGATGCAAAAGGTAACCAGACTTCCTATGAATACGATTGGCGGAACCGGCTGACGAAACAAACCGATGCAGGGAATAATTATTCCCAATACTGGTATGACCAATTCGATAATGTCACCTGCCGCCGGGATGCAAAAAACCAGTATACTTATTATTACTACGATTGGTTAGACCGGATGACTACTATGCGCTATGCCGGCGGTAATACGGTACAATATTGGTATGATGTATTAAGTAATATGACCGCTATGAACGATCCTAATGTTGGTATGGTATATTGGCAATATGATATTCTTGGTCAAATGACCACCCAAATCTGTTCTATCGGTACCAATCGGTATGAATATGATCTTCTTGGACGCAGAACCAAACTCACCGATCCGGATGGAAATAATTATTATTATTCGTATGATTCAGGAAGCAATTTATATCTGCTCAAGAATGGATTCAATCAGTTTACCAATTATGCGGTAAATTCGGTAGGATTAACCACTCAAAAATGGTATGAGAATAGCGTATTTACCGATTATACTTATGATAATAGTAATCGAATAACCCAGATCAAGGTTTGGCGGCCGACCGATGATTTCAGCCGGCCGGATGGAACCGATATCGGAGACGCGCGTTGGGCAAGAAAAGCAGGAAGCTGGCATATCGAAAGCTGTCAATTACATGCTTTGAGCAGTACCGCATCAGCCATTGTTATGGATACTACAGTTCTTGCTGAAGGATTAGGCAGTACGGTTGATGTCAGTTTCAATTCGTTTACTGATGCACCAAACCAGAATGGATTTATTGTTTTCGCCTATAGTGCGTATACCGATTTCTATTATGCCGGGGCTTGGTGCGATGGGAGTAAATGGGCTATCGGGCATTATCAGAACGGTAATTGGACGGATTTAACTTCTACTTCCGATACTCTCGAAAGTAACCGACCGTATCGGATAAAATTAGCGTTTCCGACCGCGAGCGACTCTTATTATCGACTCTATAACTTTAATCATAGCAATGGCTGGAACGAGAAAGTATCAATATCGAGCACCGGATTGGCGTTCAGTAAAGTCGGATTAGCCTGTTGTACCACGCATACGCATTTCGATAATTACTATCTGGATAGCCAAAGCACCACCCTCATGCAATTCAATTACTCGTATAATAAAGATGGGAATCGAAGTCAAACCCGGGATATGAGTTATAATACCACCAACTACTTCTATAACACTTTACATCAATTGACTACCGAACAACGATTCGGGACGAATGTCTATAAATACACTTACTGGTATGACGAAGTTGGCAATCGGACGACGATGCGATATAATACTACTACGACCCGATATACCTATAACTCGTTGAATCAATTAACGCAACGAAATGTCGGTAGTACCCAGTATAATTATTACTATGATACCAACGGGAACCTGACTACCCAAGGGCTGGTTAATGGGAATTCAACCACCTCTTTCAGCTATGATACCGAGAACCGGTTAACCCAATGGAAAAATGGGAGTACTACGGTGAACTATACCTATTGTGCTTTCGGTAAACGGGTGATTAAGGCGTATAATAATAATACCACCATCTATCTCTTTGATGGGATTAATACCTTACAGGAGGAATATAAGGCGAGCGCCTGGTCGAACTTTAGTACCAATGATGTCTATACCTTAACCCAAGGAGTTATCGGCCAGATCATTTCCAAACGAAACTATACCAATGGTACTACCGATTTATATTATCATTATGACCCGATTGGTAATGTCATGTTTATTACCGACTGCTATGGGAATATAACGGTTTCCTATGTTCAGGAAGGGTTTGGGAATGTCTTAGCTACTTCCGGGAGCGCCTTAAATCGCTATCATCTGACCACTAAAGAACAAGACCATGACCCGGAAACAGGATTGTATTACTTTTACGCTAGATGGTATGACCCGGTCATCGGTAGGTTTATAACAAAAGATCCCGCAGGTATGATAATGGGACCTAATTTATATTCTTATGTCGTTAATAATCCAATTAATGAAACTGATACTATTGGTCAAGGGGGGCCTATAGAGATTCTTATAGCTGTGGTAATTGTGTCCGTAGGGGGAATTATATATTATGAAAAAGTTTATAAGCCAAGCCATCGTAAATCAAACGTCACAGAATGTGCAACAAATCAACGTTTTAAAGATTTTGATAGATGTCCAAATAAAGATAGTTCCAAAAAAGAATATGATAAATATCTATATTGGATAAATCAAGCTATTCAAGATAATGCAGCGGGAAACCTTAACAATGCTGAGCGAGAGTTACGTATAGCAATGGATCATTATAAAATTGCTGAATGTGGAAAACGATCTACAATAAATTGGGATGAGGTAAAAGATGGATCCTATATATACTATAGCGTTTATCCAATTGAGGAATGATAATTCAATATCCAATAAATATTGCGAAAAACATTGGGTATAGATAAGAATTTTCCCCTATTTGCCATATTCGTAATTTGTAAATGTAGCAGGAGAAAATCTATAAAACTACAAATAAAATTTGATAGCAATTACATTTATAAAGCAAATAGAATATAATATCCGATTTCTTATATATAGACGATAAGCTTTTGTTGTTAATTTAACACTTTCATAAAAACATAATTTATAAAACATATTATAATGAAAATATTCAA
>JBHGBB010000029.1:0-25373 GCA_041946755.1 bacterium
AGAACGTCACCGTGAACAAGAACTTGACCGGTTCATTCAACAAGGATTCTATGCCTTTACATCAGACCGGAATATTACCGATAGCGTTCTAGCGCAGCTAGATTCGGAAGGAATTTACCCCGAGGAAAAAAGAATTAAAGTATCAATGCTGCAGGTTAGACCGATTCGATTGGTTTGGGTATCGGCAATCGTTATTATCGGGATAGGGCTAGCCATTTCTTTCACCCGATTCTATTCGCAATATACGCAGCAGATTATCGTTCAGGATATTCGAGGTAATGGAGTTACCTACCGAGACCCGACGATGACTAGTTCCCAACCGGTAAATCCGGGTAAGAAAATAATCCCGGGAACGAAACTTACTACCAATAAATGGTGTCAAGCGGAATTAAGATCGCATACTGGAGTCCAGATTTGGTTAAATCGAGGAACGATACTCCACTTGGCGATGAATACCGCATATACCTTGGATATCAAAAAGGGTGAAATCTATATACAAAAACCGAAATTCAAAAAACCGTTTCGGATAAAAACACCGGTTGGTATAGTCGAACCAATCGGTACCAGTTTCGATATTAGAGTTGTTGAACAGGATACGACACAAATTGCCGTTATTAACGGCAAAGTTCAAATATCACATACTGTCGGACAAACAGTTATCCCAGCTACATTCCAGACATCGATAACAACAGCACAAAATACAGTACCGGCACTAGAGAAAATTGCTGATGAAAGAGAGCTCTTAGTTTGGGTTGCAGAATATAAAGCGGGAACAAGGCAACCATTAAAATCGAGGAGAGAATTAGCTAAAGAAACATTCGATCGGGGCTATCAATTGTTTCTCGCAAAACAGTATTATGATGCTTTAACCACATACCAACTGGTTATAAGTTATCAACCCGATTGGTATTTAGGATATTTTGGAGTAGCAGCAGTAAATAATCAACTAGATCAATTTACC
Source organism: bacterium (assembly GCA_041946755.1). Lineage (GTDB taxonomy): Bacteria > UBP4 > UBA4092 > JAOAEQ01 > JAOAEQ01 > JBHGBB01. The sequence continues at coordinate 962 of JBHGBB010000029.1, forward strand.
ACTGCGTATCAAGCAGCAAAAATTGCTTATGAATTGGATCCAACAGTACATAATGTTAGATATCAACTAGTAATAAGTTTGAATTTTATGGGGCGACCGCAAGAAGCATTACCATATGCGTTACAGCTTGTACATGATAATCCAGAGAATCATGGTGATGCAGTAGCATTAGGGCATATATATCAAAATCTCGGTCGGTATCAGGAAGCGGAATATTGGTATCGAAAAGGATTGAGCGAATATCCCTGCGAAGAATGTATCCAGGAAGCGAATGAAGGATTGGCCTATATTGCGAAAAAACGGGCGGGATTAGGTGAATAGTCGATTATGCATAATTATTATCTAAAACTTAGCTTGGTTGAATTACTTACCATCGTCACAGTGATAAGTTTACTTGCTGCCGTACTGTTGAAAGGATAAACAGAATAGAATCCGTTATTCGAATCGTATATTTACCCTTCACAGCGCGTCAAAAAACGTAGATAAGAATACGCATATAACCGAAATAAAGCAAATAGTTTATGAATAATCCATAGATTTAATTGTTATACTGTGTAGCGATGAATTACTAAAAACGAAAGGATAATAAGATGAATAAAATAAATATGGTTAGGATAAATTTTATTAGACGCCTTGAGCCGTTCATTATCGCCAGTTTAATTATTATAATTCTCAATTCTTCAAGTATCGCCCAGCAACAGAAAGAAAAAAGTAAACTCAGCACCACAACCCCACAGGAAAAAATAACAGCGATGCAGCAATGGCAAAAAGAGAACTATGCTTGTATGGTTGATTTTGGCAACAACATTTTGAATTCTATCGCTCCACAAGGAATTCTATTTATTTGTGGAGATGCACCTACCTTTGCCTTATATCATCTATTAAAAGAAAAAAAACTCCGGCCAGATATCGAGGTTTACGACTATGACGGAACCTTCTTTAAAGCTCCTGTTGATACGAAACTAGTGGATGACTATACTGCACGAAAAAAAGCCGAATCTGATATTATTCATAACACCAAACGTCCGATTTATTATATCGTAACCAGAGATATGCAGGATTTATCAGATTGTAAAATCAAACCATGTGGGTTGGTATACCAGATACTTCGTCCTAATGAAATACCTCCTGATTATAAGAGTATTTTAAGTAAAATGAATGATTTAACCGATCATTTATGGAAAACCCCAACTTTTGCCACACGCGAAATGGTATCGAACTATCTCTATGTAATCGGGCAAACTTATTATGAACTCGGTGATACTGCAAAATATGGAGAGTTAATTCGGCGATCAGCACAAATTGGATTTGATGTTCGGCATGCAAATTCTAATGCTGCAAATAATTATGTATATGGGGCAGGTAAAGAAAATAGCGAAGAAGCAATATATTACTACTTAACCGAGATACAAGGGCAACCTAAAGACCAGTTGATTTATATGTGGTTATCGTTTGCATATGATAAATATGGTGAAAAAGATAAAGCGGTTGCAGTATATAGAAAAGCAATAGAAATTGACCCGGCTAATCCCAAAGCTCATTTTTGCTTTGCCCAATATTTAGTACAATTAGGCAAAGATACTGATGCTATTCAAGAATACCAGAATGGAATAGCGCTCGATTCCACCGATGGAGAAGCATACTATCGCTTGGGATTGCTATTTGAAAAAAGGCTGAATTATCCAGAAGCCACGAATAATTACAAAAAAAGTATTATCTATCTGAAAAATAATAATTCTAAAACAGATGCGAATACCCGACTCCAGAGATTAACTGATAAAAAATAAAAAAACCTATTTGCATAAAAAAAATCAAAAATAGTACGATGTGATCTACACTCCAGTGCAAGAAATCAAATGTTATTTACTATTATATAAAGGTAATAAATAAGTTATAACACACATAAAATCAATAAAACATAGAAAAACATACCTTCAGCATTCCCCCGATATAGAAGAGAAATGTGATTCTCAAAAGTTGACAACTTTCCATACTTTCCCCTATAATTAATATTCATAGTTTATAAGGAGAATATGCGTAAAATATAGTTGAGCAGGACATAGAGAACAACCAGCGCCGCTGTCGCGGAAAGCTAACGACCAAAATTCAAAATAGTCAGTAGAAATAGTTTTAGATAAACGGATTTGGGTCTTTAGAATTCCAGCAACGGAATGGCTGGCTGTTGTCTACGTCCTGAATCTAGCGCGACGGGAGTAGTATAGCTATAAATAGGAGCAGTATGTATCTTGATATCTCGCGGCTGGAGGAAGGAACGACTTCTCTAGATTTTGTCGACTCTCCAGAATCATATACCGCTAAAAACCCAACATTGCAGTTTGTACAACCAGTAAAGGTTCATGTTTCGATAATCAAAACCGGGAGTCATCTTATTGTTATCGGCGAAGCGGTATCAAGTATTCAAGCTACATGTAGTCGGTGTCTAGAGCCCATAAAACATCCGGTCCAAACAGAGTTTACCATCGAACTGCGTCCACAATCGATGAAAACCACTGAACCGGCTGAAGGGAATAAACGGAAAAGAGTTACACGACTCGAATCTGAAGATAATGAACCTGAAGAAGCAGAAATTGGTGAAGGAGATATCGGATATTATATCGAAGATAAATATGATTTGAGTGAAGTCACCCGGCAATATCTGGAATTATCGATCCCGATGCAGCCGTTATGTAAAGAAACCTGTTTAGGATTATGCCCAATGTGTGGTGCAAATCTGAATAAAGGAAAATGTAGCTGTCCACCGGTAGAACAGGACCATCCCTTTGCAGAACTAAAAAAGAAAGTTATTCTAAAATCTAAAATCTAAAATCTTTAATAAGAAAGGTGTTATATGCCAGTACCAAAACGTAGAACGTCGAAATCTCGACGAGATAAACGACGGACATTCTATAAACTCAGTTCCCCGGCAAAATCAATATGCCCGAAATGTAAGCAGCCGAAACTTCCGCATCGGGCGTGCCCGCATTGTGGAGAATATAAAGGCCGAAAAATTATTGAAACCAAAGCCTAATACAATAACGTAGTTTTTCACTGATTAAAAATGCATGATCGGCACGGAAATACTGTATAAATCAGTATCGTTTAATTTTGCGCTAATCAGCGAGGTATTTTTATGATAAAAATAGCTGTCGATGCTATGGGCGGGGATAATGCTCCCCAGAGTGTAGTTGAAGGAGCAATTGCTGCAGCCAACAAATTTCAGCTTGAGATCCTGCTGGTTGGGCAGACGGAAGCGATTAAACCATTATTAGCGCAATCACCGACGGGGGTAGACAATATCGAAATTGTTGAAGCGCCGGAAGTGGTCGATATGCATGAATCGCCTTCAGTCGCTTTGAAACAGAAAAAGAATTCTTCGATTAATATATGTATGCAGTTGGTCAAAGAAGGAAAAGCAGAAGCCGCGGTTTCTGCCGGGAATACCGGTGCTGTCATGGCCTCAGCCTTTGTTACTCTTGGTCGGTTAGAAGGAGTCAGTCGTCCAGCGATAGCAGCCCCAATGCCTACTCGAAAAGGATTTTGTATTATCGTTGATGTTGGCGCGAATGTCGATTGTCGACCACAGCATCTAGCGCATTTTGCGATTATGGGTAAAGTTTTTGCTGAAAAAGTATATCAGCGTGAAAATACCCGAGTCGGGCTATTAAGTATCGGAGAAGAAAAAACAAAAGGGAATGAGTTAACCCTGCAAACCTATGAATTATTAGAAAAAGCGCCGATTAACTTTATTGGCAATGTCGAGGGAAGAGATATCGTAACCGGCGATGTCGATGTAGTCATCTGCGATGGTTTCATTGGTAATGTAATACTCAAGTTTGCTGAAGGGTTTGCTGAAATGATTATGTCGACCGCAAAACAGTTCTTTTTAGCGGGAAACGATACTACCCAAACGTCGGCTAAAGAAGTGTTCCGGTCTTTTGCTAAGAACCTGGATTATTCCGAATATGGCGGAGCGCCATTGCTTGGATTAAATGGGACCTGCATTATCAGTCATGGTGGTTCTTCACCGAAAGCGATTATGAATGCAATAAAAGTCGGTGCGGAGTTTGTTAAAGACGAAGTGAATCAGCATATTATCGAAGAAATCAAAAAAATTCAGATTAATCAAGAAAATTAAATATATCGTTGGGGATATCTATATGACATCAGAAACATCATCTCATTCTAGCTCAGTTCATAGTTCAAAGATTAAAGGTGGAGTCGGGATTATCGCTACCGGTTCATATGTGCCGGAGAAGATATTAACCAACCATGATTTAGAGAAGATGGTTGAAACCAGCGATGAATGGATTGTTACCCGGACCGGGATTAAAGAACGACGAATCGCTGCTCCGGAACAGACTACTTCTGATTTGGGGACCATTGCTGCACAACGGGCATTAGATGCTGCAAAGATGGATGCCACTGAACTAGAAATGATAATCGTTGGTACGATAACCGGAGATGTTCAGTTTCCGGCAACAGCGTGTTATATCCAGCAAAAATTAGGTGCAAAAAATGCGTTTGCGTTTGACCTTAGCGCTGCTTGTACCGGATTTATTTATGCATTATCCATCGCCAGACGGTTTATCGCTACCGGTATGGTAAAAAACGCAATGGTTATTGGAGTAGAGGCGTTAAGCAGGTTTACTGATTGGACTGACCGGAATACTTGCGTTATCTTTGGCGATGGTGCCGGCGCAGCGATTCTGAAGCCGGTAGCAGAAAATAAAGGGATTCTAACCGATTATTTAGGCAGTGATGGCAATGCCGCCGATTTAATTAATATTCCCGCTGGCGGTGCGAAAATCCCTATATCTCCGGAAGTTGTTGAACAACGACAACAGTTTATTAAAATGAAAGGGAACGAAGTGTTTAAGTTTGCCGTACTTGCGATGGGAAAAGCAATCAAACACGCTCTTGCAGATGCGCAACTTCATAGTGATCAGGTATCTTTAATGATACCGCATCAAGCGAATATCCGGATTATTCAAGCATCTGCTGAAAGATTCAAGATCCCGATGGAAAAAGTATATGTCAACATCGATAAATACGGAAATACTTCTGCCGCTTCAATTCCGATTGCATTAGACGAAATTATCCGCGCAGGGAAGGTTAAAGAGAACGATATCCATGTATTGGTTGCCTTCGGCGGAGGGTTAACCTGGGGATCCTGCGTTATTCGTTGGTAGAAAAGAAAGATTAATTTTATGAATAAAATTGCTATAGTTTTTCCGGGACAAGGGTCACAATCGGTAGGTATGGGAAAAGAATTCTATGATTCTTTTCCTATAGCAAGAGAGATATTTGACCAAGCGAATCAAGAGTTAGGATTCTCACTTACCGAGTTATGTTTTTCCGGTCCGGAAGATAAACTGAAACAAACAATCAATGCGCAACCGGCACTGTTTACCGTTGGATATATTGCATATCGGTTATTAGGCGAACAGGGAATTAACCCAGCAGTGGTAGCTGGCCATAGTTTAGGCGAATATACAGCGCTAGTTGCAGCCGGAGTTTTTGATTTTGAAACTGGACTAAAGCTTGTTGCGGAACGAGGTAAATTAATGCAATCTGCAGGAACGGATAATCCCGGAAGTATGGCTGCGGTTTTGGGAATGACCGAACCGGAAATACTCGATGTATGTAAACAAGCAGAATCTACCGGGTATGTTGGAGTAGCGAATTATAACTGCCCGGGACAAATTGTTATCACCGGTAGTGTTGCGGGAGTAGCGAAAGCGGTGGAATTAATTACTGCTCAAGGGAAAAAAGCCATTCCATTGCCGGTTAGTGGCGCATTTCATTCACCATTAATGGAATCAGCCGCTAAACCATTAACTGCTTTAATTGAACAACAGCAGTTTCAGAATCCGAACATAGCAGTAGTGCCAAACGTTACCGCTGAGTATGCTTCAGATGCCGGATCGATAAAAGCTGCGTTAGTTAAGCAAATGCTCTCTCCAGTCTTATGGGAAGCATCGGTGCGAAAGATGATAAATACTGGGATAACCTGTGTTGTTGAAGCCGGAATCGGGAAAGTATTATGCGGAATGGTTAAACGGATAGATCGGCAAGTAATAGCATTAAACATAGAAAACAGCAGTAGTTTAAATACTTCTATTCAATCGATTAAGGAGAAACAGCTATGTTCTTAACCGGACAGATAGCGATTGTAACTGGTGCTGGTGCCGGGATCGGTAAAGCAATAGCGCTGGCATTAGCAAAAGAAGGAGCAGATATTGCGGTGACCGATGTGAATTTAGAAGCGGTGCAGCAGACGGCTGCAGAAATCGAAGCATTAGGGAGAAAATCGTATGCCGCACAATCCGATGTTTCTGATTCCGCAGCAGTAGAAGGTTTTATTAGTGCCGTAGTTGAGAAATTCGGTAGAATCGATATTCTGGTTAATAACGCCGGGATTACCCGGGATACCTTATTAATCCGGATGAAAGATGCGGATTGGGATGCGGTATTAAAAATCAATCTTACCGGCACCTTCAATTGTACTCGTGCAGTCAGTAAGATTATGATGAAACAACGTAGCGGTCGGATTGTGAATATGGCTTCCGTAATCGGATTAATCGGGAATACCGGACAAGCGAATTATGGTGCTAGTAAAGCCGGAGTTATTGCATTAACCAAATCTGTAGCGAAAGAATTGGCGAGTCGTGGAGTATTGGTAAACGCTATCGCTCCGGGATTTATTATGACTCGAATGACTGAAGTGCTTCCGGAACCGGTTAAAACGGAAATGCTGAATCGGATTCCATTAGCCCGGTTCGGGAAACCGGAAGATATCGCAAATACCGTGTTATTTTTAGTTTCAGAATCAGCAAGTTATATTACCGGCCAGGTAATTCAGGTCGATGGCGGTATGGTGATGTAACAGCAGTCTGAAGTCTTAAGGCGTAAGTCTTAAGTAACACAAGTTTACTTAGGGCTTAGGACTTAGAACTTATCACTGAATTATTTAAGGGGGAGGTGAACCGAAACATATATGGCAGCAGAAACCTTTGAAAAAGTAAAACAAATCGTTATCGATAAATTAGGCGTAAACGCAGACCAAGTTACCGGTGGCGCGAAGTTTGTCGATGATTTAGGTGCAGATTCATTAGACCAGGTAGAGTTGATTATGGAGTTTGAAGAGAAATTCAGTATCGAAATTCCGGATGAAGATGCGGAAAAGATCGCTACCGTTGATGAAGCAGTGAAATATATCGAAAGTAAAGCTGCGGGTAAATAATTACCCCGCTCATAAACGTCATTGCTGCATGCAGTGCAAAGGGCGATTCCAAAGGGATTAATCTCGGGGTCTCACTTTGCCCTGTATGCAGTCGAGATTATATTTTAATTATATATATTATTTTAAGAGAAGTATGACCGAGGAACGTAGAAGTTGGAGTTAATCAATTTTCTACCAACGAGGTAAAATCGCTATGACAAACAGAAGAGTAGTAGTAACCGGATTAGGTGTAATCACTCCTGTTGGATTAACGGTTAAAGATACATGGGATGCGTTGGTTGCCGGTAAAAGTGGCGCCGGTAATATAACCTATTTTGATACGACAGATTATACGAGTAAAATCGCATGCCAGGTTAACGGTTTCGCACCGGAAAACTATATGGATGCGAAAGAAGCGAAGCGATTGGAGAGATTCGTCAGTTTTGCTATTGCTGCAGCAAAACAGGCGATTGAAGATGCGAACCTGAAATTAGACCAGGAAGATTTGGAGAAAATCGGGGTTATTGTCGGTACGGGTATCGGTGGATTAGATTTATTAGAAAGACAGCATACAGTGTTAATGCAAAAAGGGCCGAAACGAGTTACCCCTTTCTTGATTCCGATGATGATTATTAATATGGCTAGCGGTATGATTTCGATGCTCTATAAACTAAAAGGGCCGAACACAGCGCTCGCTACCGCTTGCGCTACCGGTTCGCACTCTATTGGCGATGCATTTAAAACCATCCAGCGAGGAGATGCTGAGGTTATGGTTTGCGGAGGGACTGAAGCGACGATTACTCCGTTAGGTATCGCTGGATTCTGTTCGATGAAAGCATTATCGACTCGAAATGATGAACCGCAGCGAGCCAGTCGGCCTTTTGATGCACAACGCGATGGTTTTGTTATGGGTGAAGGTTCAGGCGTGGTTGTTCTTGAATCCTTAGAGCATGCGCAAAAACGAAATGCTCGGATTTATGCGGAAATCGCCGGATATGGGTTAACGGCTGATGCTCACCATATAACGGCGCCAGCCCCTGGTGGAGAAGGAGCGGCAAGGTCAATGGCAATGGCGATTAAAGATGCGGGATTAAAACCGGAACAGGTAGATTATATTAACGCCCATGGTACTTCAACCGATTTAAACGATAAATTCGAGACCATGGCGATTAAAGCTTTATTTGGAGATCATGCATATAAACTGGCGGTAAGTTCGACTAAATCGATGATCGGTCATTTATTAGGTGCCGCCGGTGGTGTAGAATTTGTAGTTTCCGTTTTATCAATAGTAAATAATAAGTTAACCCCGACGATAAATTATGAAAATCCTGATCCGGACTGCGATTTGGATTATGTACCGAACCAAGCACGAGATGCGCAAGTAAATGTAGCAATATCTAATTCATTGGGTTTCGGTGGGCATAATGCAACCTTGTTAGTCAAACGGTTTCAGGAGTAGAGTTTCAATGATTTAAATTTCCATGCCAGAAGCAGAACGTAATAAAAAAATAAATAAACTTGAATCAATATTAGGCTATTCTTTCCGAGATGGCGAAACGATAAATCAGGCGTTAACCCATACCTCTTATGTCAATGAAGAGCATCCGGGGATAACGCAGGATAATGAACGATTAGAATTTTTAGGTGATGCGGTAATTAATTTTGTGGTTTCCGATTATATTTATCATCTTCAGCCGGAATTAGATGAAGGAAAACTGGCAAAACTAAAAGCCGTGGTAGTCAGCGAAACGGTATTAGCGCGGCAAGCGAAGCTGATTAAACTCGGAGAATTTCTTCGATTGGGTAAAGGTGAACTTCGATCAGGTGGCGCAAGTCGTTCCTCGATATTAGGCGATGCCTTGGAAGCGGTAGTAGGTGCTCTCTATCTTGATGGCGGTATCGAAACCGCCCGGCAATTTGTTTTATCGCTTCTCCGAGAGACGATGAAAGCCGTTTTATTGGATGCATATACCAAAGATTATAAATCATTGTTACAGGAATTAGCGCAGTCGGAATGTGGGACGACACCGAAATATGAAGTGGTTCGGCAGAGCGGTCCAGACCATGACAAAGTTTTTGTGGTTAAAGTAATGATTAATAATACTGATTATGGGATGGGTAAAGGGAAAAGCAAAAAAGAAGCAGAACAGAAAGCCGCAAGAATGGGATTCCGTAAGTTAAGAAGAGAGTTTAAAAAGCCATTATAATATATTTTTACTATAGCAGATGAAGCCAAATATCTTTTCTATTTTTCTACCACAACAAGGTTGTCCGAATCTATGCACTTTCTGCAATCAGCAGGCAGCAACCGGTATTGAATCAATTCAATCGCCAGCAGAGATTAAACAACAAATTATTAATTTTCTTACCACTACGGATTCTTATCCTACAACTCCGGAAGTAGCTTTTTACGGCGGGAATTTTACCGGATTAGGTTGGGCGGATCAACAGGAACTGTTGGGCATCGTCAAAGAAGCCATTTATGCAACCGGGATACCGGCGAAAATAAGGATTTCTACCAGGCCGGATTATATCGATAAAACCATTTTAGCCCGGTTGAAGGAAGGTCAAGTTTCGACGATAGAATTAGGGATTCAGTCATTATCAAACGATGTTCTCAATGCTAGCAATCGACATTATACCGCAGCAACTGCAATGAAAGCTTGCCGATTGGTTTTGGAATCAGGGTTAAACCTTGGGGTTCATCTGATGCTTGGTTTACCGAAGGATACCAAAGAGAAAGCATTAAAAACGCTTGATAAAATTCTTGCGTTACCACCGAGTTTTATTCGGATTCATCCAACATTGGTTTTAAGAAATACTGAGATTGAAAAGCAATATAGTACCGGGACTTATCAGCCATTATCGCTAACTGAAGCAGTAGAATGGTGCAAAGAGATGGTATTTCGGTGTGATCAGGCACAAGTTCCGATTGCCCGGCTAGGATTACAACCTTCGCCGGAATTATGCAAACCGGGAACCGTGGTAGCCGGCCCGTTTCATTCCGCGTTCGGTGAATTGGTAAAATCCGCAATTGCATTAGATATGATGAATCAAGAATTATCTCGATATTTAGAACAACATCGGCAGGTTAATCAATATACGTTTTATGTTCCCGCGCGCGAGTTATCGATCTATCGCGGGCAGCATAATCAGAATATAGCCAAACTAAAACAGGTTTGGCACCTGGATAATATTTCGATAAAAACGATGCCGGCGGATTAATCCGTTTACATCTAATTTTAAAAAGGAGAAAAAGGGGTATGGATTATTTTTTAACTGAAGAGCAGAAGATGATACAGGATTTGGCGTATCGGATAGCCATCGAGAAAGTTGCACCGGTAGCAGCAGAATTGGATGAGAAAGAAGAGTTTCCCTGGGATTTAATGAAAGTTATGGCGGAATCGGATTTATTTGGTCTATATATCGGGAGTGAGTATGGTGGTTTCGGTGGCGGTTGTTTCGAGTTATCATTGGCGGTTGAACAAATTTCACGCGCGTGCGGTGGTGTTGCGGTATCGTATGCAGCAACGGCATTAGGCACTTTCCCAATCGTTCTATTTGGAAATGAAGAGCAGAAGAAAAAATATCTACCGGATATTGCCAGCGGTAAAAAACTTGCGGCATTCGGATTGACCGAACCGGAAGCAGGCAGCGATGCCGGCGGGATTAAGACCACGGCTACCAAAGATGGCGAGTATTATCTGATTAATGGTACCAAACAGTGGATTACCAACGGCGGTGAAGCGGAAGTATATACGGTTATTGCAATGACTGACCGGACTAAAGGAGCGCGTGGTGCAACAGCCTTTATATTGGATAAAGGAATGCCGGGATTCACGTTTGGCAAGAAAGAAAAGAAAATGGGAATCCGGTGTTCAGCAACCCGGGAACTGATTTTCGATAATTGCAAAGTCCATAAGTCAGCGATTCTGGGTAAAGAAGGTATGGGATTTATTGTGGCGATGAAAACTTTGGATAAGGCGAGACCGGGTGTAGCAGCGCAAGCATTAGGTATAGCGCAAGGTGCATTAGATGCAGCAGTAGATTATGCGCGTACCCGGGTACAGTTCAACCAGCCGATTTCGGGATTCCAGGCGATTCAGCATAAGTTAGCGGATATGGCAACTGAAATTGAAGCAGCGCGGGCATTAATCTATGCTACTGCGCGAATGGTAGATAGCGGAGCAAAAGATATTTCCAAAGAATGCGCGATGAGCAAACTATATGCATCCGATGTAGCGATGCGGGTTACTACTGAAGCGGTCCAGGTATTCGGTGGCTACGGTTATATGCGGGATTATCCGATGGAAAAACGGATGCGGGATGCGAAAATCACCCAGATTTATGAAGGAACCAACGAGATTCAGCGGAACGTTATCGGCTTAGCGTTAATTAAAGAAAGCGCGAGCAGAGAGAAATAAATAAGACAGTCCTAAGTCGTAAGTCCTAAGTCCTAAGAAAAGCAATTTTCTCTTAGGACTATTAACTTAGGACTTCGGACTGCATTAACTATGAATATTGTCGTCAGTATAAAACAAGTTCCAGATACTACCGAAGTGCGGATTAATCCGGAAACCAATACTCTGATACGCGATGGGGTACCGAGTATCGTTAATCCGTTTGATATGTACGCGATTGAAGAAGCGATTCGGCTAAAAGAGCGGTTCGGTGGAACAACGACGGTTATCACCATGGGCCCGCCACAGGCGAAAGAGGCGTTGAAGACCGCCATCTCGATGGGAATCGATAATGCGGTATTGGTTTCAGACCGAGCGTTTGCCGGGTCGGATACCTGGGCAACTTCATTAACCCTCGCAGCAACAATTAAGAAGCTCGGGAATGTCGATTTGATCGTTTGCGGGAAACAGGCGATGGATGGAGATACCGCACAGGTGGGGCCGGGAATAGCCGAACATCTTAAAATACCTTTTGTTGCTTATGTAAAAAAGGTAGAAGACGTTAAAGATGGTAAAATCCGGGTACAGCGGTTAATGGAAGAAGGATACGATGTCATCGAGATGCCGTTACCGGCATTGATTACGGTGGTTAAAGAAATCAATGAACCTCGGATTCCGGCGTTAAAAGGATTAATGCGGGCGAAAAAGATCGATCCGAAGACCGTGGTTGCTTCAGAACTTTCAGTAAATCCGATTGAAATCGGATTGAAGGGATCGCCAACCTTGGTAACCCGAATCTTTTCTCCACAACCAAAAGGGAAAGGCGAAATCCTTAGCGGGATTATGGAGCACCAGGTAGAGACCTTAATTACAAAATTACGAGAGCAAAAAATAATCTAAAAGCTGTCCTAAGGCTTAAGTCCTAAGCCCTAAGATAAACTTCTTTTTACTTTGGACTTACGACTTCGGACTTTAGACTGCATTTACTATGAGCATTAAAATCTTATTTGATAAATGTACTGGTTGTACCTTATGTGTGAAAGTATGTCCATTTGGGGCGATGCAGATGGTAGATCGAGATGCGGTACCGGAAGCGAAAGATGCGATATCTGCTACCGGTCGGAAATCCAAGAAAGTGGTAGTCATCGATTTAGATAAATGCACCTTATGCGGCGCCTGCGTTCCCGAATGTAAATTCGATGCAATTGAGTTGATTAAAGAAGCCCAGGCAGAACCTGCGATTCCGATCGACCAATTTAAAGGGGTTTGGGTATTTGCAGAACAGCGGGAGAATAAAGTTCAGCCGGTAGTCTATGAACTGCTGGGAGAAGGCCGGAAACTAGCCGATGCGTTAGGTGAAGATTTAGTAGCGGTATTGTTTGGTTCCGGGATGCAGCAGCAGGCGCAAGAATTGATTTATTATGGTGCGAATAAAGTATATTACATGGACGATCCGATATTTAAGGATTTCCAGGATGACCCTTATTCGGAAGCGATGAGTCGGTTAGTGCGAAAACATAAACCATCGATCTTACTTACCGGGGCGACCAATATCGGTCGGTCGTTCATTCCTCAGATAGCGATTAAACTGTATACCGGTTTAACCGCTGATTGTACCGGGTTGGCAATCGATACCGAATCCCGGTTATTACTGCAGACCCGCCCGGCGTTTGGTGGAAATATTATGGCAGTAATCAAATGCCCAAATAAACGGCCGCAGATGGCAACGGTTCGGCATAAAGTGATGAAAAAAGCAGAGAAGAATCCGGCAAGAACCGGGCAGGTTATTATCGAGCCGGTGGAGACGGTATTACCGTGCCGAACAACTTTGATAAATAAAGTCGCCGAAGCGATGGCAACGGTTAATCTCGCAGAAGCGGATATCATCGTTTCCGGTGGCCGCGGTTTAGGGAAAGCTGAAAATTTCAAGTTGATTGAAGATTTAGCGATTCTGATAAATGGTGCCGTCGGTGCATCCCGTGCCGCGGTAGATGCCGGCTGGATTCCGTATTCTCATCAAGTAGGGCAGACCGGGAAAACCGTATGTCCGAAACTGTATGTCGCGGTAGGGATTTCCGGATCGATCCAGCATTTAGCCGGGATGGGCAGTTCGGATAATATTGTTGCTATCAATCGCGACCCGCATGCCCCGATTTTTAATCATTGCACTTATGGTATCGTTGGTGATTTGTTTGAAGTGGTGCCGATGATGACCAAACGATTGAAAGAAATCCTCGGTTAAAACAGAAAAACAGTCCTGAGTTCTAATCCGCCTGAGGCGGATTAAGTCCTAAGATAAAAATCATTTTATTCTAGACTAGCGAGTTCGCGCTTCGGACTGCAATTATAATGTATCGCTGGACGATTGTTTATGGGAATTATGATGGCGTTGAAGCGTATGCGGTTCGGGAATTAAATAAACTCGTCCAGGGATATGTTCCTTATACCATTCAGGTTGTTCCCGCGACTTCGTTTGTTCTAGAAGAGAACCAAGAAGCCAATTTGATTTTTATTGGTACTTGTTCTTCCAATACTTACCTCAATAAATTCAGGCAAGAAAATCTATTCTCATTACCCGATTCTCCAGTTAAAGAGAGCTATACCATCTCGATTATCGATAATCCACACCAGCCGGAGTCGCAGTATATTTTCCTTTGTGGAGCAGATGCGAATGGAGTACTTTATGCGGTTCGGGATTTCGAGCATTATATAATTCCTGAGAATACCGTAGTTGCTTCATATGGCGTATATACGCAGCAGCCATTTATTCATCCTTTCAAAAAAACTGAACGGAAAGATTTTCCGCGAATACCTAATCGCGGGTTATGGACTTGGGGTCATGTGATTTATGATTATCGGCGATATCTGGATAACATGAGCAACTGGAAATTGAATATCGCGGTTATCTGGAACGATTTTATTCCATTAAATGCAAAAGAGATCGTTACTTACGCCCATGACCGCGGGATAAAAATTGTCTGGGGATATTCCTGGTGCTGGGGGGAGAAACTCGATCCCAGCGCTCCGGGTGAATTGGATAAATGGACCCAAAAAGTTTTTAATAAATATGAATCGGAGGTAAAAGATACTGGCGCTGATGGCATCTATTTCCAGATATTTACTGAAATCTACGAAACGACGATAAACCAGAAAAGCGTTTCGGAATTAGCCGTTTACTGGGTAAATACTATCGGGAAGAAACTACTAGATAAATACCCGAAGTTATGGATTCAATTCGGGCTCCATGCGATTTCGATTAAAGAGAATTTCCAGCCCTTAGCCAAAATCGATCCCCGAATCAGTATTATCTGGGAAGACATCGGATTACCTAAACCGGTATTTCCATTCTGGTACGACCCGGTAGCGCCAACCCCCGAGGAACTTAATCAACTTCTACAATATACCAAGGCTATTTCTACATTACGCGGGAAAAATGAAAAGACCGGGTTGGTAATTAAAGGAATGACCAATTTAGACTGGACGAAATTTGAGCATCTCCCGAATAGTATTATTATCGGAGAATATCCCCCGGAATATATTCGACTACGAGCGGAACAGAAACGACCGCGATGGAAGTATATCGAATCCTGCTGGCGAAATCACCTGGATATCGTCCAACAGATTGTTGGAACAATGCTGGAATCCAACCTACCTAAAACGACTATCTTAGCTTTAGTCGAAGATGGGCTCTGGGAAGAAACCATGTGGCTCCCGGTAAAATTATTCGCTGAAACCTTATGGAATCCTGCCAGACCTAGCCAAGATATCATCAATTGCACCGAACAAACTGAGTAGCTAGCTTAACATATAAAGCACCTACCGCAGTTAAGTTGAATTTTTATCAAATTGAGAAAAATTCAACTTAGTCTAGCAAACCGATACATCCACTGATTATATTATAGTTATAAGAAGAGTTTAATTAAGCTCATTTTGAGCTAAATTCAATCAAATAGAGCACAATAATGTAATTATATGCTATCAAAAATGGTTATCCTAGCATATTAAACCCGAATTGGTCTGACCAATTCGGGTTCTACTTCCCAATTTGATAGCAATATACAAATTAAATATTATGTTTATGTAATAAATTGAACATTAATAAACTAGAATTCAACTAAGGTAGAGTTTATAATTTACAAAAACTCCCGTCATTACTAGAAAAACCATGATTTACTTTAATTATTGTATTGGGAACAAAGGTTAACATCTGTAAACCAAAGTTAACAAAAACAATCATATATTTTGAGATGTAAACCTATCTTTACAAAATAAAAACCTATTTGTAACAGCATAATAGGTAGCAATATGTCATATTTTGTGAAAGATTGAACAATAAAGCGATAAATGGTATAATAGTTGCTTATTTATGTTGCCTTGAGCGTAAACTAAGCTCAAGAAGGAGGTATCGAATACATATAGATAAAAAAAATAGATATATGTATCTTTTGGTATCATAAAACACAAGGCAAATCAGCAAATTAATCTTTATTTCGAAAGGAGAAAAAATAGTTGTATGAAGCTAAAAATCAGTAACTTAACAGTAGTAATAAGTACATTATTTTTAATATGTTTAGTCTTATGTATATCTGGAACCACCAATTCTTTCGGGGTAACCTCAACCTATATCCTAGCGACGACCGAAGATGACTCTTATCAAGCGCAAACCGGTGGAATAAATGCGTATGCTGAGCGATACATGCGGTGCGGTCGATTTAATAATACCAACTATGCTGGGTTTATGCGATGGAAATTAACCGATATACCTAAAAATTCGCATATAACCTATGCGGTTATCTCGGTCTGTGCGTTTAGCAACACCCCAGGAAATCCAACGTTGACCATTTGGTTGATCGATAGCGCTAATTGTCCGCAATATAATACTTCTAGCCCCTACCAATTAGGCTTAAATCCGACGACAGTATCTTGGGCGCCTCCAGCATTTTCGGCAACAAATTGGTATGTAACTTCACAGGTTTCAGCACTCGTACAGAATTATGTAAACAAATCGGATTATACTACTGGGAATTATATTGGACTTCGGATCGGTGGCGGCGGTGGTGGTGCCGATAAATATCGGGCTATCGTTCAATATGATTTAACCAGCACTACCCAATATACTGCGCGGTTAGTGGTAACCTTTAACCTCGCACCGAATGCGGTAACTTTGATTTCACCACTAGATCAATCGAGCTCATTAGTTCATGCGCCAACCTTCTATTGGAATCCAGTTACGGATGCTGACGGTGATACTCCGGTATATCAAATCCAAATTGCCAGTGATAGTAATTTCGTTGCGATAGAAACCACAAATACCTTTGGTACCGCAACCTCTTGGACTCCGATTGTAGATTTACCTACCGGTACCCACTACTGGCGGGTAATCAGTCAAGACCAATTTTTGGCGCAGAATACTTCAGCAGTCTGGAAATATACCTGTTTGAATCGGAGACCGCCAGCGGTTAATCTATTACAACCACCGGATACCACGGTTACCGAAGACCATACTCCAACCTTTATCTGGAGCATGGCAATTGATCCTGATGGTGATGTAGTTAACTATTTAATTCAGGTTGATAATAATAGTACCTTTAACGGCCTAGAATATCAGAATACATTATTCTCAACAAATACTGAAGCAACTCCATTATCTGAGTTAGCGACCGATTTCTATTACTGGCGGGTAATCAGTTTCGATGGATCGTTAGCGCAAGATACTTCTGCGGTCTGGACCTTCAGTCTTTTGAACCGACCGCCGAATCAACCGACACTACTTTCCCCATTAGATAATAGTAGTACCATGGACCATGATCCACAATTCGTTTGGACCGGTGGGGATCCCGATCCGGGAGACATTGTCATATATCGGCTTGAAGTAGACGATGATATTAATTTCGGGAGCCCGAACTATTCGACCTCATGGGATACGACGACTACCGCTATACAAGGGAGCGAGTTTGTTACCGGCACCTATTATTGGCGGATAATTGCCCAGGATACATCGTTGTCAGAAAATACTTCCGCTACCTGGACAGTATCTATTCTCAATCGACCACCAACAGTAGTGAATTTAATTGAACCGAACAATGCAACCAATACTAACGACCATACACCACCCTTTATCTGGAGTACAGCTACCGACCCGGATGGGAATGCGATTGAATATAGTCTACAGGTAGATGATAATAGTAATTTTAGTAGTCCAGAATATGAGGTGGCATTCGGGAGCGCGACCGAATCCATACCAGTTACCGAAATCGGTACTGGATACTATTACTGGCGGGTTATCAGTCGGGATTCGTTAGGAGCTGAAACAACATCTGCGGTTTGGACGTTAACCATAATGAACCGGGCACCATCTGCCGTTACCTTAATTGCGCCGATTGATTCCACTACTACCAGCAGTCATACTCCAACCTTCGTTTGGAGTACAGCTACCGACCCTGATGCCGGCGATACTCTCGAGTATCAGGTGCAACTTGCTACTGATACCGAGTTTGCTACTCCGGTATATACTAATACCTTTGGTACCGCAACCGAAGCTACGCCGGGAACGGATTTACCTACCGGTGCGTTTTACTGGCGAGTTATCAGCCGGGATACTTCCGGAGCGCAGAATGTCTCGGGTATCTGGACGATAGCCATTTTAAACCGGCCACCGGAAGCGGTAACCTTAATTTCGCCATTAGATGCATCGAGTACCAATAATCATCTGCCGCAATTTATCTGGAGCAGTGCAACAGATCCGGATCCTGGTGATATATTAGATTATCAAATCGAAATAGATGATAATCCAAGTTTCAGTAGTCCGATATATCAGAATGCATTTGGTTCAGTAACAGAAGCTACCCCGGATTCGGATTTACCAAACGGAACGTTGTATTGGCATATAATCAGCCGGGATACTTCGTTTGCGACTAATACCTCGGCTCCTTGGTTGATTACTTTTGAGAACCGGGTGCCGAATCCGATTAGTTTAATCACGCCCTCAATCAACACTTCGAATAATCGAACGCCGACGTTTATCTGGGCTGGTGGCGATCCCGATCCAGGCGATGTGGTTACTTATCGATTACAAGTTTGGGCTGATGCCGGATTTGTGATTGATACCAGTTTCACGACTGACACCGAATGTCTCAGTCCGATAACATTGTCCGCCAATCGATATAATTGGCGCGTTATCGGAGAAGATAACTCGTTTGCTGCGGTAACTTCACCAACATCTTGGTTTATTGCGTTTGATACTACGCAGCAGCGGCGAATAAATGGGGTCAGTACCGCGATATTCTATCTTGGTACCTGGGCTAGTTCGACCGATTATACCCCGGTAACTTTATCCATCAGTTCAGTATTGGATATTGATACGGTAACCATAACGGTTTTTGATGAACGGCATCCGGCTATTTCCAGTTATAACTATTTAACCCGATGGTATCGGATTGAACCATTGGTTGGGAATATCGCGGAAGCGAATATCCGATTTAGTTATACCGATGCGGATTTTGAAGATGCAAATTATGGAGTAGTTCCGGAATCGGAAATTAAAGTTGCGAAATATGATGGCAGCTGGAGCATCCCATCGTTAACCTTAGCACGAGATACTATTCTAAACCGGGTAGATATCAATGGCGTCACTTCGTTCTCCGACTGGACGCTCATGATTGATAATCAGGAACCGTTTGCGGTACAACTCATCCAGCCGGAAAATAGCAGTACTACCGTTAACCGCACTCCGTTATTCGCTTGGGATACTACAATCGATCCGGAAGGTAGTGTCGTTAAATATCGGATTCAGGTGGATAAGCATAGCAATTTCGGTAGTCCTGATTTAGAGACTGCATTTAGTGAAGCAACTGAAGCGACACCAACATCAGCCTTAACACCTGGAGTATATTACTGGCATGTAATCTGTGAAGATACGGTGCATGCGGTGAACACTTCCGCGCGATGGACCGTAACGATTCTCAATCAAGCGCCGGATGCGGTAACGTTAGTTCAACCGGCAGATAGCAGTACCGGAGCGAATCATACCCCATTGTTTGCTTGGAATCCAGCCTCTGACCCGGATAGTGATGCGGTAACTTATCGGATTCAGGTAGACGATGATAGTAATTTCGGGAGCCCGAATTATGTTGCGGGATTTAGTTCCGCAACGGAAGCAACGCCGGGAACGGAATTAGCTAGCGGTACCTACTACTGGCGGGTAATTTCGCAAGATGCATATACTGCGCAGAATACCAGTGCAGTTTGGTCGATTATTATCGAGAACCGGCCGCCGGCAGCATCAACCTTAGTGCAGCCGGGCGATAGCAGCAATAGCGCGACCCATACCCCGTTATTCGCTTGGAATCCAGCAGTTGACCCGGATAGCGATGCGGTAACCTATCTGGTTCAGGTAGATGATGATATTAATTTCGGGAGCCCGGATTTCAGTTCCGGATTCGCAAGTGTGACGACAGCAACGCCAAGTTCTGAACTCGTTACCGGCACCTATTACTGGCGCGTTATTTCCCAGGATAGCTATAATGCCCAGAACACGTCTGCGGTTTGGAGTGTTATTTTAGATAACCAAGCCCCGAACGCGGTAAATTTAATTTCACCATTAAGCGGAACGACAACGAATAACCGGCAGCCGACTTTTAGATGGAATGCTACTACTGACCCGGATGGGGATGCGGTAACTTATCTACTCCAGGTAGATAACGATGCGGGATTTGGAAGTCCGGAGTTTACTTCCGGTTTCGGGACCGCAACCAGTGCGGTGCCGAGTTCGATGTTAACTACCGGAACGTATTACTGGCGAGTAATATCCCAGGATAGTTATACCGCCCAGAATATTTCTGCGGTCTGGACGCTAACCATCCGGAACCAGGCGCCGAACGCAGTAAGCTTAATATCACCGGTTAGCGGAACGACAACGAGTAATCGGCAGCCGACCTTCAGATGGAATACCACTACTGACCCGGATGGCGATACGGTATCTTATGAATTGGAATTAAGCACCGATGCCGGGTTCGGAACCATAGCGTATAGTTCCGGATTCAGCAGCGCAACTTCTGCTACTCCGACTTCGATGGTAGCGTTTGGCAGTTATTACTGGCGAGTAGTTTCCCAGGATAGCTATGGAGCCGAGAATTATTCTGCGGCCAGAACCATTACTATTCAAGGCAGCGGTACTACTGATGCCCCGATGTATATTCCATCGGAGAATAGGGTTCGGTCGAGTTCAGTTGAATTCTTGCTCGATACAGATATTAAATAAGTTATCGTCAGTAACATAGATTCTTTTCAAGAGAAGCTGGATTGAATTAGATAAAATTCCAGCTTCTCTTTTTTTTTAAGTTATCGCCATCAGGTATTTCAAGGTTAATCTATATCTCATACCCCATCTTCTCTTTTTAAAGCTCAACACACTAGCATTTATTTTGACTTTCTGCTAGAATATAAGTCAAAATTGTTATCTTATCTTAAACAAGGAGAGAAGGCGTATATGAATAGAACCGGGAAATATTTATATTGGCAAAAGGTATGCAAAATAGTCATGATTATGTTAAGCATCAATTGCTTTAGTTCTATCACATATGCGGTGAGTACCAAAACATATCAGATGACCGATTCCGGTGATGATACCTTCGGTTATACCGGCCAGAATTTGTATACTGCAATTACTACAGTATTTGGATTGGTTGGGGTTAGCAATTATTACGGTTATTATCGGTGGCAGATAGATTTACCGGTCGGAGCGAAAATCAGTTATTCACTCGTTTCAATGCGATGTTTTGTTGCCGGTAGCGGTAGTCCGGAACTAGCGATATTCCTAGTCGATAGCGCTAATTGCCCGTCGTTTGCCAGTAGCAATCCTTCTAGCTTGGCGGTAAGCTTAGATTCGGTAGATTATCCGCCGGGAACTTGGAGTGCTGCAATGTGGCGAGCTGCAGAATCGGTAAATAAATTAATCCAACATTTTATCGATAATCCTTCGTATGCATCTGGGAATTATTTGGGGATTCGCATCGGGCCTCGGGTTCCATTAACCGGATTAAGCCGATATCGGCAAACCTTTACCTATGATAATTCATCGAGTTATGCCGCCAGATTGGTAGTGTATTATAATCAATCGCCGGCGGTACCTATCCCGGGAGCGCCGGCTAATGGATCAAACAGCAGTAATCTGCAACCGCAATTTATCTGGTCGAATTCTTCTGACCCGGATGGTGATCAGGTATATTATCTTTTTGAACTGGATACCGTATCAACCTTTAATTCCGGAGCTAAACTTTGGGCGTATTCAACGACAACGAGTTATCAGCCGGTAACAGACCTTGATCCGGGATTATGGTATTGGCGGGTGCTGAGTTGCGATTCATCGAGTTGTCCGAATGTAAGTTTCGTTAGCGCTACTTCTAGTTGGAGTTCGGTGCAGGAGGTAATACTTACCGTGAATCATCCGCCGAGTTCGGTAAACCTTATTTCGCCTACCATAAGCACGACTAATGTTAGGTATCCCCAATTTACTTGGAGCCAGGCAACGGATTCGGATTCCGGTGATACACTTTCATACCAACTGCAGGTAAGTACCGATTCAAGTTTCGGTCCCAGCGGGTTGGTGCTTGATACCACGGCATTACTTGATACGACCTATTTATCGCCGAATCCGATGTCGGCGAATACCTATTTCTGGCGGGTGATTGCGCTGGATAATATGCTTGCAGCTAATACTTCCGCTCCCGGTTGGTTTATTTCGTTTGATTCAACAAAACAGATGATTATCAATAGTCAGGATACCTATCTTTTCGAGCTTGGTAGTTGGTCGAGTTCTACCGAATATACTCCGGTAACCTTAAGCATTAATTCGGTGCTTGGAATAGATACGGTATCAATCACCGTTTATAATGCGAAACATCCAAATGCGGTTTATGCCGGTCAATATTATTTATCTCGATGGTGGAAAGTCAGCGGGAATGGCAATATTAAATCTGTAAATATCAGTTTTATTTATACCGATTCGGATTATCTGGATGCGAATTTCGGTTCGCGACCGGAATCAGAAATCATGGTATCGAAATATAGTTCCGGGAGTTGGACTTGGTATCCTGCTAGTGCTCGAGATACCGCGGTAAACGAGATTCGCCTGGATAATCTCACCTCGTTCTCAGAGTGGACCTTATCGGCTCCGAACGGAGTTCCAGTCGGATTAAGCCGGTTCGAGTAGATTAGAGAATCCGGATTGCTGATTATTGAATACCATCTTCTGGTTTTGGTTAATATAGCAAGGCTGGTTCGCTTATTCAGTCGGTTGCCAGATATAGTTCCCAGTGGTATCAATATACCCTTCTTTTTTACCGAGTCCGACCATAGTATATCCATCGTAGAACGGTAAAGCAAAGTCATATTGTGGCGGAATAACCATCTTGCCCGATAGATTTATATATCCCCATTTTTTATTGAGGTTAACTCCAGCAAATCCTTCCGAAAATAGAAAAGCCCAATCATATTGTGGAGGAATAATGAGCTTACCGG
Source organism: bacterium (assembly GCA_041946755.1). Taxonomy (GTDB): domain Bacteria; phylum UBP4; class UBA4092; order JAOAEQ01; family JAOAEQ01; genus JBHGBB01. The sequence continues at coordinate 24,101 of JBHGBB010000029.1, forward strand.
TAGGATTTATATATCCCCATTTATTTTTAAGTTTTACCGGGCAACTCCCATTTTCGAATCGGATTACATTATCAAATTTGGCATCAATAATCAGTTTGCCGGTTTTATCGATAAATCCCCATTTATTCCCGAGTTTTACCGAAGCTAATCCTTCAGAAAACCCATGGGTAATATCAAAGTTTGCCGGGATAACCAGTTTCCCGGATTTATCGATATACCCATATTTATTCCCGATTCTTACCGCTGCTAACCCTTCCGAAAAATAGCACGCGAAATTAACTTGCACCTTTGGGGTAAGAATACATTTTCCGGTTTTATCGATATATTCCCATTTATTGTTTATACATACTCCGGCGATACCATTATGAAACGAGACAGATTGATCATACTGGGGCTTAATCACCATTTTCCCCGAAGGATCAATACATCCCCACTTTTTCCCAATTTTGACTGTGCCTAATCCCTCATTGATACTAATTGCCCGATCATATTGCGGAGCAATTACCATCTTTCCGGAAGGATCGATATATCCCCATTTATTCCCAACTTGTACATCGGCTAACCCTTCCCAAAAGATATTCGCCCAATCGAATTGCGGGGCGATTACCATCTTCCCGGATTTATCGATATATCCAAATTTCCCATGCACTTTTATCGGATATAGATGCACCGTATCCCGGCTTAATATAGGGTTGTTTGTTGGTATTGCTGCTGATTCCACAGGATTGAATGAAAATATAAACAAGATACCTAAACCTAATACTACTATCTTCCATCGGGTCATAGATTACCTTCCTTTCGATTATGAGAGGTTAATACAACATAGACGAATTTGACCGCTATTTGGTTTAGTGGTAATGAGTAAATATCTTGATTTTATCGTTTCGAAATCACTTGGTTTTACCGGAAAGGGGAGCAAGCAGTAGGTTATTGCTTGCTCCGCTCTTCCTAAAAAATGGCAGCATAATTAGGTATTAATAAGGGAGTAGGATGCGAAGTAATCGGTTCGAATCGCATCATTCTATCAATTTACTAAAAGGTTTGACCAGAGCATAAAGGTATGGAATGGAATTATTGTACGGATTTAAAAAAGAGCATAGTGGTATTAGCGAAATTTTGGCTGGAATCCGAAGTAGGGGCGACTCATTGAGTCGCCCGAAATGGATTTCTAGCATACAACGGGCGAGCCGATGGCTCGCCCCTACTGCTAGAATGAATATATATGTATTAAAAGAGACCGAAATCAAATTGGCAGCCTGCCAAACTGATTTTC
>JBHGBB010000290.1:0-3436 GCA_041946755.1 bacterium
GGATGTAATGATTCCGGATATGGATGGTTTTTCAATCTGTCAGCAAATCAGGGCAAAGTACAATTTCCCAATTATCATGTTGACCGCCAAGGATGAAGAGATCGATAAGATTGAAGATAAAATATTTAGTAAACCGAGCACGCATTTACTAAACCAGATATTTACCTTAAAACGGAATTTAATCGCATTCCGGAAAACCATCAACCCGCAACGGGAAATAATCAATTTAATTACCCGGCGCGATTTTCCCTATATTCAAACGTCCACTCTGGTATATTTCCGCGATGTTTATGACCATTTGGTCCGGATGGTAGATACCATCGATACCTATCGAGAAATTATTTCCAGTGCTTTGGAAGCCTATCTATCGGTAACCTCGAATCAGTTAAACTCGATTATGAAAACCCTGACGATTATCGCGACGATTATGATGCCGTTAACCTTAATCGCCAGTTTTTATGGAATGAATTTTAAACGATTCTTTCCGCCGCTCGAGTGGGATTATAGTGTTATGGTAATAGTAATCGTTATGGTTATTATCGCGGCGGTGATGCTTTATTTTTTCCGAAAAAGAAAATGGTTGTAATAAAACGCAAAAAATAGTACAATCTTAAGCGATATAATATATCTTCCATTTATTTCTATAGAACTATGTTAAATCTAGCCACCATTTCAAAAGCTCTTTTTTTGTTTCTATTTCTAGGACAAATCGTTTCTCTTAGTATTGCGGATACCATCACCACTTCCGATGGTACCAGACTAACCTGCGTTATTGTTATGGAAGATGCGAAAACCGTGGTAGTCGAAACCCGGTTTGGCTCGATGTCGTTTCATCGGAAAGTAATCCGAAATATCGACCGGGATTCGAATGAATATAATCTAATTCTCCGCAGCGATTTCAGTATCGCCCGGAAAGATTTCAATACCGCTATGAAGTATTTGCAGGATGCCATGATCCAATACCCCGGGTCACAAGCGGTACGCGAGAAATATCGGCAGTTACGGGATGCCATGGATAAATCATCGTTAAAAGAGTTAACCGATTATGGGAAAAAAGATGAACAGGAGAAAAAGGTTACTGATGAGAATGCAGAAGTAGCGAAAACGCATCTGAAATCCAAAAAGGATCAACCGGTAACCACCCTGATATTATATGGATTTGGCAGTTATCCTATTGGTAAAGAATATGAGCGGTCGGCGGAAAAGGTAATCGAATTGGCGAAACTGGATGCGTTGGAAAAAGCGTTTGGTGAAGCGGTCGGAACCGGATTCACTCTCAAAAAAGGGAAACTAAAAATTCTTCCTCCGGGCGAGTTACCGAATTGTAAAATGAAGATATTGGATAAACAGAAAATAGAAGATGCCGGGTATGCGGTTAAATTACAGGTGCAATGTCCGGCATCATCGCTCTTATTCAAAATACCGGATGATACCATCGAGCAGGAAGCTGTTGGTAGCGTTGCGCTAGAAGAAAAGAAGAAAAAAGAGTATCGGAGTATCGCCTTGGAACAAGCGTATCGTCAAGCGGTATTAGGTGCGATTTCCAGTTCACCGCAATATCGGAATAACCCTGAGCTTTCCGGCCGGATATTTCTTATCGATCCGCCGGAGGGCAATATCATAGCCGGATTCTATCAAGTAAAAATCAAGGTTAAAATCTGGTTTGAGTTGTAACACTACGATAGGATAAATCCCGGCATATTCGATTAATCCATTTCGTTTTTATTATCGGTATTCGGAATCATCAATCTATAACCATGTTAGCGAAAGTAAAAAGTGCAGCGGTTTTAGGAATAAATGCGTATATCGTCGATGTAGAAGTCGATATCGAACGCGGTGAAAATAAATTCGCTACTGTTGGCTTACCGGATACTGCGGTTAAAGAGAGCCGGGATCGGGTGAAGTTTGCGATCAAGAATTCCGGATTTATCTTTCCGAAAGGCCAGTTCACTGCCAACTTAGCGCCGGCTGATATTAAGAAAGAAGGATCGGCATTCGATTTACCGTTAGCGATCGGCATTCTGGCAATGAGCAATCAGCTCAGTTCGGATAAATTATCGCAATATCTGCTGGTTGGCGAACTTTCGATGAACGGAGAAATCCGGCCGATTCGCGGCGCGTTATCGATAGCGGTTGCCGCAAAACAGGCTGGGTTCCTCGGAATCATACTGCCACCGGATAATGCTAATGAAGCGGCGGTGGTTGAAGGTATCGATACCTACCCGATGCAGAGTTTGAAAGAGGCCGCTGATTTCTTGCAAAGTACCGATCCACCTCTCGCGCATCAGATTAATCTAGCAGAAGTATTTCATGAATCTTCCGTATATTCCATCGATTTTAAAGATGTTAAAGGCCAGGAATCAGCGAAACGGGCTTTAGAAGTCGCTGCTGCCGGCGGCCATAATCTGCTGATGATCGGCCCTCCCGGATCGGGGAAAACCATGCTGGCGAAACGGGTACCAACCATTCTCCCGACCATGTCGATAGAAGAGGCGATTGAAACCACGAAAGTCCATAGTGTCGCTGGATTAGTTCCACCGAAAACGGCATTGATCGCTACCCGGCCGTTTCGGAGTCCGCATCATACTATCAGCGATGCCGGTCTGATTGGTGGCGGGCACCATGCGAAACCGGGAGAAGCCAGTCTCGCGCATCATGGGGTATTATTTTTAGATGAAATGCCGGAATTCCACCGGAATGTTTTAAGTGCTCTTCGGCAGCCTTTAGAAGATGAAACGATAACCGTTTCCCGGGCATCGATTTCGATATCATATCCCAGCCGATTTATGCTGATTGGAGCGATGAACCCATGCCCTTGCGGGAATGCGACCAATAGTGCTGCGGTATGCCAATGTACCGATAGCCAGATTCAACGGTATTTATCCAAGATTTCCGGTCCGTTACTGGATCGGATAGATATCCATATCGAAGTCCCGGCAGTAAAAGTAAGAGAATTATCCGGGGACCGTACCGGAGACCCGTCGTCAGCAATACGAGAACGAACCAATTGCGCGCGAAAGATCCAATCGCAGCGGTTTATCGATCGGAAAGGGATATATTGCAATGCGCAGATGACCGCGAAAGATATCAAGAAACATTGCGAGTTGGATAAAGAAGGTATCGATTTAATCGAGATGGCAACCACCCGGTTAGGGTTAAGTGCCCGGGCGTATGACCGGATATTAAAAGTATCGAGAACTATCGCGGATTTGGATGGTAAAGAACATATCACTGTGGCTCATTTATCGGAGGCTATACAATATCGAAGTCTTGATAGACTTATGCATTAAATTCTGATTTCGGATTTCTGATTCCGGATTTAGTTAAACGTAGTTTGTTTAGTATTTATAATTTAGCATTTAGCTATAATTCTTTTATTTCGGGATTCGAAATTCGGATTTCGGATTTGGTTTAAACATTAGCATTTAGCTATAAT
>JBHGBB010000291.1:0-3435 GCA_041946755.1 bacterium
TTCTTGGAACATGACGACGCCAACCGCGCTTTGATGGGCAGCAATATGCAACGACAAGCAGTACCGCTGTTGCATACCGAATCACCTATCGTTGGCACCGGAATGGAACACAAAGTAGCATTAGACTCCGGCGGAACGATATCCAGTAGAACCGATGGAATCGTAACCTACGTATCCAGCGATATGATTGTTATCGCTGAAGAAGAAGAGCAAACCCATTCTCCTTATTTACCATCGAAACATCAGGTATACCGATTACGGAAATATAATCGAAGTAACCAGAGTACCTGTATTAATCAACGGCCGGTAGTCAAAAAGGGAGATAAAATCAAGAAGGGACAGATTATCGCTGATGGTCCTGCTACCGAGACTGGTGAACTGGCGTTAGGACGGAATGTTTTAGCTGCATATATGCCCTGGTATGGATATAACTTTGAAGATGCGATTATTATCTCAGAGCGATTGGCGAAAGATGATATCTTTAGCAGTGTCCATATCGAAGAATTCGAATTAGAAGCCCGGGATACCAAACTTGGGAAAGAAGAGATTACCCGCGATATCCCGAATCTAGGTGAAGATGCATTACGTAACCTGGATGAAACCGGGATAATCCGGATTGGTGCGGAAGTACATCCGAACGATATTTTAGTCGGTAAAGTTACTCCGAAAGGTGAAACGGAATTATCCAGTGAAGAGAAATTATTACGCGCAATATTCGGTGAAAAAGCCGGTGATGTCTTAGATGCTTCCTTGCGATTACCGCCGGGAAATGAAGGGATTGTTATCGATACCAAAATCTTCTCCCGTCGAGACCGGACTACGGTAGCGGAAAAGAATGAAGAAGCGCGATTAAATGAAGATGCGAAAAAAACCTATGAACTGCAAGTGCGCCGGATTCGCGCTGAAACCAAGGATCGGATTCGGCAGCTGTTCAATCAGAAAGTAAAATCGGCAATCCATATCCCCGGCATGCGAAAGGCGTTTTACAAACCGGGAGATGAAATTAACGCCGAATTTATGGATTCCCTGCGGGTAAAGTATAATGATGCTACCTTGAAATTGACGCCAACCGTCATGCAGGCCTTGCAAGAGAACTGGGATTATGAACAGAAACAGATTCAGGATGCTAATCTGCAATACCAGAAGAAACTGGAACAAATTCGTAATGGTGATGAACTTCCACCTGGTGTTGCGAAAATGGTTAAAGTTTATGTCGCTAAAAAGCGGAAATTAACCGTCGGAGATAAATTAGCCGGTCGACATGGAAACAAGGGAGTTGTATCTCGCATCGTTCCGGAAGAAGATATGCCCTATTTAAAAGATGGGACTCCGGTAGATATTATATTAAATCCGCTTGGTGTTCCTTCACGTATGAATGTCGGTCAAATACTGGAGTTACATTTAGGATGGGCAGCTTCCCGGAAACATGATCCGAATTGCCCGGTTAAATCTGCTCCGCGGAATGTGCAATCATTAACTTCACCTTCTTTACGTTGTTCGGTCTGCGGTGGATTACATATCGCTAGCCCAGTATTCGATGGCGCTAGAGAAGACGAAAAATCGACTGCACGAACTGGAAAGCATATTCATAGCTCTATTAAAGATTGGCTAAAAGAATGTAATATTCCGGAATCAGGTAAAACGACTCTCTATGATGGATTAAATGGCGAAGCTTTTGATAATGAAATTGCGGTTGGTTATACCTATATCATGAAACTGGCGCATCTGGTAGATGATAAAATCCATGCCCGGTCAATCGGACCCTATTCATTAGTTACCCAACAGCCACTCGGTGGTAAAGCACAGTTCGGTGGACAGCGGTTCGGTGAAATGGAAGTTTGGGCGCTGGAAGCCTATGGAGCGGCATATACCCTCCAGGAACTGTTAACCGTAAAATCGGATGATGTCCAGGGAAGAACGAAAGTATATGAAGCAATGGTTAAAGGAGAGAATGCTACTGCTCCCGGGATTCCTGAAGCATTTAATGTCTTGGTGAAAGAGTTACAGGGAGTTGGGCTCCAAATCGATGTGCTATCAGAGAAACCGACTGAAAAACTCCCGACATCAAGTCCGGATACTTCTACCGCAGGGGAAACACCGCCTCCGGCAGAACATAATCAAAGTGATATCCCGATACCAAGTTAGCTATCAAGGGAATATCTGGTAAGCGTTATCAAGAGTAAATAACTAAATAACTAAATCCATACATATCAAGGAATTTTCTGGAGATATTATGATATCAACAACAAAACCAAATACCGGTTCGTATAATATGGCAGATTTCCATAAGTTTTTAGCCGGAGGTAATACCATCAATGATATAGATGCGATAAAAATCAGTATTGCCAGTCCGGAAACCATTATCCAATGGGTTAGGAAACAATGCCGGCAGACCGATAAAGACGGGATATGCCGATGCATTAAATCCAAAAAAGACCAGCAAACCTGCCAGTACGGTGAGGTTAAGAAACCTGAAACGATTAATTATCGGACGTTTAAGCCGGAACGAGACGGATTATTCTGCGAACGTATCTTCGGTCCGGTGAAAGATTGGGAATGTTCTTGCGGGAAATATAAACGGATTAAATATCGGGGAGTCGTCTGCGATAAATGCGGGGTTGAAGTAGCGTTATCTAAAGTCCGGCGGCAACGGATGGGATATATTCATCTTGCAGCACCGGTATCGCATATTTGGTTTTTTAAAGGAACACCCAGTCGAATCGGTAATTTACTTGATTTAACGTTAGCCAGTTTAAGTCGCGTACTCTATTTTCAGGAATATATTGTTATTGATCCCAAAGAAACCCAACTGCATAAAAAACAGCTGCTTACCGAAGAAGATTATCGACAGTATCTGGATAAATATGGCGAAAATGCGTTTGTCGCCAAGATGGGAGCTGAAGCGATTAAACTGCTCCTTACAGAAATCGATTGTCATAAACTCGCTCAAGAACTGTTTACCCAGATGAAAGAAACCACTTCTACCCAGAAGCGGAAAAAAATCATTAAACGGCTTCGGGTAGTAGAAGCATTTCGCGATAGCGGTAACCGACCGGAATGGATGATTATGGATGTAGTTCCGGTTATTCCTCCCGACCTCCGTCCTTTAGTCGCTCTTGATGGAGGCCGTTTTGCGACTTCCGATTTGAATGACTTATATCGCCGGGTTATCAATCGGAATAACCGGCTTCGTCGCTTAATGGAAATCAATGCGCCGGAAGTTATTCTCCGGAATGAAAAACGAATGCTGCAGGAAGCGGTAGATGCTCTATTTGATAACGGTCGTCGTGGGAAACCGATTAAAGGACAGAATAATCGGCCGCTAAAATCTCTTTCTGACATGTTAAAAGGAAAACAAGGCCGATTCCGGCAGAATTTACTTGGGAAACGAGTAGATTATTCCGGTCGCTCGGTAATTGTTGTTGGTCCTGAACT
>JBHGBB010000292.1:0-3363 GCA_041946755.1 bacterium
GCAACGCTAGTTCTTGTGCTTGTTCGAATCGAGCAACCAAGTCATCATATACTTTAATTTCTTCTTCTAGCCGTTTTAAGTTACCGAGCGTGACTCCTTTATTAAACCACGCCTTGATATTATTTGAATCAAGTATTATTGATTGATCAAAACATTTTAGTGCTTCTTGAAGTTTCCCCAATTTCCATAATTCAACTCCTTTTTTTACCCAATCTTTAGCATCTTTTGGATTAAATGGTTGTGAGCTACCCTGATTATTTTTCTCTTCCATAAATTGGCTCCTAAATTAAATAATTAATCCTTGTGATTTTAGCGCTTTTTGTATATTTCTGCAACCCTATCAGTTGTTAGTTGTTAATTTTCAGTTGTCAGACAAGAACTACATTATGTTTTGCTAAATTTACGATAACGGTTGCTGCTGCTGAAGCAAGAGCGGCGGCGGCAGTAGTGGATGAGGAGCTGGAGTCAGCCGTGGTGGCAGTGGTGCAGGTGGCAGCAACGGTTGCGGTGGTGGAGGAGGAGTTGGTGGTGTGGCATCAAAACTGCCTTGAATTGAATTCCTCGATCCAAATGTTATATTATATAACTTGATCTTGAATTCAAGTTCTTCTAATTTACTTCTAACTTACTTCTAATCAGCGCGCGCGGCCGAATTCGCTAGCCTAAGTATATCAATGCTTTACAGTAAAAGCTCTTCTAAAAGCTCTTCTAAAAGCTCTTCTAAAAGCTCTTCTAAAACTCTTCTAAAACTTAATCCACTAAAACCCAATTGGATTTGGTATATGATCCGGTATTTTTAATCGTCTTGTCCTTTTTCGACATTTCATAAATCAGATTGGTAATTCTATTTTCTTTCTGATTTTCATTGAGTAGGTCAGGTAGTTTATCTTTTAATAAACTATTGATATCTTTTCTACTTGCAGAGCCGTATTCTTTCAAATAAGCGATAACCATATCTTTATAATGCTTTTTATCAAAAGCACGATGTTTAATATAGGTCGCCTTATCTTCGGTGGTGGCAGCGATTCTTGATGCAACAAATAAATTTGGATATCGTCCTTCAACTAACCGTTTTGATTTTAATATGTTATATTCTTCTTTGGTTAAATTTTCTTTTTTCTGTACTCTATCTAAGTACATTATTGTTATCAGATCGAGTTCATTATTTTTAATCAGGATTCTGGTATAATTTTCATCGAGTACTTTCCCAATAATTTTAACTTTAACTATCCCCCGTTGTGTTAAATCATATTCCGGCATCGGGAAATTCCTAGTCCGTTGGACAGTAAACATTTTCTTAATTCCCCCACCAACGGTATCAATCATATTCAAATTAACCATGGCATTGGCGAGAAATGGATTCCGATATAATTGTTGTGGTGCATCTTGTATAATTACCGTTTCTACCGAACCGGGAATGAAACTACCTGGATTGGTAAATAATAATTCATCTGGAAATTCGACTACACTTATTCTACCGTGTAGTTCATAATCTTGATGGGCTATACAGTTATGCAACGCTTCTCTAATCACATACGGATCATATTTCGTTATTTCTGTCGGAAACAAACCAGAATTTGACATATATCGATAGGTTAAATTCCTGATTTTTGCAAATACTTCACCTGTTTGAAGGAGAAACGGAGGGCCGAAATGCGCATAATCTTTTTCCTGATTCTTTTCATCTTTTAGAATCCAGCTGATTTTCGCTATTCCCGGTGATAGATAATGCTCGGATTCTTCTTTTCCCAACAAAATAATTGCTGTCCTAGTAATTTGTCCATTAATCGTCAGTTTCGCTTTATTTAGGAAGGTTATATTGTCCCACTGGTCAACTTCAATCGCTTTTACCGGGAATTTCTTTTTATAATTTTCTCGTGCTTGATTAATCGCTTTTTCATCTAAATCTGCTATCGTTGCACCGGAGCATATTCCTGCTGACCAATCTACTCGATCTCTCTGAAGACGAATCTGTTCTATTTCCTGTATGTTTAATGCACCAATCGAAGTACCATCTCGACCATAATAATGGCCTTTCCAAGCAATAGGTATTCCTGGTGGTGCGGCAGGAATCTGAAACAAGATAACTCGTCCTTCCGGTAAGGTCAGTTCGTATATTTCCTGAAACGTTATTCTATTAGTAGTTTGATTTGCAACTCCTAATTTCAGATTATCTAATTCAATACGGTTCTGACGATACTGTGTCCCCACAATATTATGTGTTTTATCCTCTATACCAAAAATCAACCATCCAGATGGTTTCCCTTTTAAATTTGCTTCATTACTTAATGCCGAAAAATACTGCCCTAGAGCTTCAAAATCAAATGACTGTTCGGCTTTTTTGAACTCTACCCATTCAGTTTCCTTTGATAAAGCACGTAGTTCGTCTAGTAATCCTTTTAGTTCTTCTTGGGTCATGATATAACCTTGTTTTGTAAAAACCTGATTAAGATATTTCGATATTTAGTAATTAATCCGATATTATTTAAGTGTTTGTTATTGTACCGCTCATTAGTTTTTCCTGCAATAAAAAATCAATCATTTAGCTAAAATACTTTTTATAACTATTAAATATAACAGCGAAAGTGTGATGCTTAAGTCGGGAGCTTTATTCGGCCGATATCGAGACCGGAAGTTGAACCGATACTTGGATTCGGATTTGGGCGGATGTGTCTGGTGCGGGGATAAAAGGTATTTAAAAGCTCACATTACTTGCAGGTTTTACTACCGGATTTCCAGCTGTTAACCATTAGCAGCAATAACAGGATCGCAGAAAAAATCCGAATCCCAGCCGGGAAAATCGACCCGACTTTCCCGACAATCGCTTTCGGAGTAATTCCCAGCCAGAGATAGACCGCATTTAAGATTAATCCGAATACTATCGCGCATCCGGCAATCGAAATCAGATAGATAATCGTCGATTTCTTCCCGAAATATCGGGTGAGTAACGGTATCGCTGCGGCATTAGTTGCCGGCCCGGTTAATAAAAATACCAAAGCTGCTCCGGGATTGATTCCTTTCAAAATCAGCGCGGCGGTTATCGGAGTACTGCAACTGGAACAGACAAATAACGGGACTCCGATTAGTGCCATTACCAGCATCGATACCAAGGTATTACTCAAATATTTATCAATCCAACTGGTCGGAACAAAATAGGTTATTACCCCGGCGATTAGGATGCCGAGAACAAACCATTTTGCGGTATCGCTCATCAGGTCGATAAACGCATACCTTAATCCACCTATTAGTTTTTTCTTTAGCCCTATCGGGAATTGTGGAACGGTTGAATCGCAATCGGTATCATGGCAACAGCATTTGGCCGATGACTCACTCTCATTTCCAACCACTTTCTCAGCATCATCG
>JBHGBB010000293.1:0-3340 GCA_041946755.1 bacterium
CCACTGCTGCATTTGCCGATTATCAAAGATTTAGTGGTAGACATGAAAATATTCTGGCAAAAATATAGTAATATCAAACCGTATCTCATGCCAGGTAGTCCAGCGCCGGAAAAGGAACGGTCGCAAACGCAGCAAGACCAGGAGAAATTGATGGGAATCATCGATTGTATCCTCTGCGCGGCATGTTATGCTTCCTGTACGGTAAATCTAACCGATCCGGAATATATCGGTCCGGCAGCGTTATTGAAAGCGAACCGATTTTTAGTTGATTCGCGGGATAATTCTGCTGCTGAGCGATTACGGCTGGTCGATGGCGATTCCGGAGTATGGCGATGCCATACTATTTTCAATTGTCAGAAAGTTTGTCCGAAGGATTGCGATCCGACTGGCAGTATCGGTAATTTAAAACGGCGGCTCATTTCTCAAAAAATGGGTTTAGAAATGAGATAGTTGTCAAATTATAGAGAGAGAAATATGAAATCCCAATATCACTTTATCACTGTTTTATTGTTATTAGTCGGATTGTGTACGGTATCTATAGCCGATAGTTCTGCGGATATCTTATCAAAAATCCAGGCTACATTTGATCAGATAACTAATATCCATGCAGTTATAACTCAAACTAATACCGATACCAGTTCGAATACCGCTACTTCTTATGCCGGAGAGGTATATTTTCAGAAGCCCGATAAATTGCGCATAAATTATACTAAACCGGGATTACAGAATATCGTTTTCGACGGCGATTTTTTGTGGATATATACCGCGGAGCTGAAACAGATTACCAAACAGAAACTTGAATCCGGAACGGTACCAGTACCGTTACTCTTTTTCGCCGGAGCGAGTAATATCGATGCTGATGCATTTCGTAAAAAGAATTTCATCAGTCCGATTAGGATAAATACATTCAATTCAATTACTACTTATCGTATTCGCATCCGACCGAAAAGTAAAACTGCACCGGTTAAAGAGCAATTGTTTTGGGTAGATGCTACTACCTTTTTACCGGCGAAAGCCCGAATTACCGATGCGAATGGAATTCAGGTAACGGTCGTTTTCTCAAATATTACCCAAGATATAGAAATTCCATTAACTACTTTTACCATACCAATTCCACCCGGAGTTGAATTGGTTGATTTATCGAAATCGGCGAAATGAAATCTACTTCAACTCCAACATTTAGTTTAATCAGTTTAGGCTGTCCCAAGAATCTGGTAGATAGCGAAGTTGTTATCGGACTACTCGAAAAATCAGGATATAGATTTACCCCGGAATTTAAAAAAGCGAACCTGCTTCTGGTTAACACCTGTGCGTTTATCAAACCGGCGAAAGAAGAGGCAATTCGCACGATTCTTGAATTAGCCCAGTATAAGAAAAAAGATAAAACGAAGAGATTATTTGTACTTGGCTGCCTTCCTCAACGATATCAACAAGAGATTATCACCGCTATACCGGAAGTCGATGGATGGATCGGTGCAGGAGAATTCTATCAGATTACCAATCTCCTTAAGCAGCAGGATGGAATTCAACCGGTAGTTGCTATCGCGCAGCCGACATTTATTTATCATCATACCCTACCCCGGCATTTAGCCACCTTGCCGCATACCGCCTATATTAAAATCGCTGAAGGATGTAATCATAGTTGTTCTTTTTGCACTGTACCGCGGATTCGAGGTAGATTCCGCAGTCGACCGATGGAATCGATCGTCGCTGAAGTGAATGCGTTAACCAAGAAAGGGATTAAAGAGATTAATCTGATAGCGCAAGATATAACCGAATATGGGATTGATCTCTATCATGGGTATGCATTAGTCATGCTTTTAAAGAAACTGGTACAGATTCCGAAATTAACCTGGCTCCGGTTATTGTATGCGTATCCTACCAACTTCTCTGATGAACTGATTGATTTGATTGCTCGAGATAACAAAATTTGCAACTATATTGATTTGCCGATTCAGCATATTGATGATACAATTTTAGCATCAATGAATCGTAAAATAAGCAGTAAACAGATTAAGGATTTGTTATCTAAAATCCGAACCAGGATTCCGAATGCAACGATCCGGACTTCATTGATTGCCGGATATCCGGGAGAAACTAAAGCACAATTCCAGACCTTATTGGATTTCGTTAAAGAATCTCAATTCGACCGTTTAGGGGTTTTCCCATACAGTCGAGAAGAGCATACCACGGCATATTATTTGCGGCCGCAAATATCGGAAAAGGTGAAACAAGATCGGGTTGCCCGAATCATGCAGATGCAACAATCGATTGTTAGGAGAAAAAACCAGTTGTTGTTCGGGAAGGAATTCCCGATTCTTATTGATGCAGAATTGAAAAATAAACGTCAGGTGTTTGTCGGGAGAACGCAAGCTCATGCGCCGGATATCGATGGCGTCGTATATGTGGGAAATAAGAGCCGGCGGAAATTAGCTCCGGGACAGATTATTTCCGGTAAAATCGTTGCGGCTCAAGATTATGATTTAATTGCCGAGGTTTAATATTTCATGAATCTACCTAATAAACTCACTTTCAGTCGAGTGATTGCGATACCATTTATTATGGTAGCGTTACTTTTGGAAAATGTTACCAATGAACTCAATATTCATAGCCAACTCTTATTGGTTGTTAGTAAATACTTCGCTTTATTAATCTTTATTGCCGCAACGCTAACCGATTTATATGACGGTCGGATTGCCCGGCAACGCAAAATCATCACACCGTTCGGCAGCTTTTTTGATCCGATTGCCGACAAATTACTGATTAGTACCGTTTTCATTTGTTTTGTCGAATTGCGACTAATGCCGGCATGGATGGTAGTCATTATCATCGCGCGGGAATTCGTTATTACCGGCCTCAGAGTGCTCGGTGCCAAAACCGGTGAAATTATCCCTGCCGGACCTTTAGGTAAGTATAAAACCGTATCTCAAATGGTAACGACAATAGTAGTTTTACTCTATCTGGTGATTCGGGATACCATGCGATTGCATAATACCTGGAATGATAAGCTTGATGATTGGATTTATGGTGGGATATATCTTCTCATGCTCTGGACAGTACTCGCTACTGTAATATCCGGGATCAGCTATATCAAAAAGCATCGGCATCTAATTAGCGAGGTTGAATAATAAGAATAATGAAATTCCTGCCCAAAATCATTGCTACCGGATTCTATAGTGGATATAGCCCGATTGTTTCTGGAACGGTAGGAACAGCAGTAGCGATAATAATCTATCTTGGCTTACATTATTTATCCTGGTGGCTATATGCCATCACGGTATGCGGAGCTACGGCGATCGCTATCTGGGCCTCGGACATCATGGAAGTTGAATTTGCCGAA
>JBHGBB010000294.1:0-3334 GCA_041946755.1 bacterium
GCAACCATATATGGTTGCGAAATCGTCTGTCCTTCTCCGATAGATAGCGGATAATCGCTATATGCATCTTTTTCTAAATTTTGCGCGACAAACTTTTCTCTAGGAACATTTCCCATGGCAGCTAGTACCCGCCTATCGAGTATTCCCCGGCGAACCAGTTGGGTTTCTACCATGGTATATCGAGCATGGGCGAAATCCATAAACAATGATTACTGCGATTCAAAGTAAACGATTACGGCGATGAAAAACCATAATCATTTCAGTTTAATATTCCACTTTTTTATGGTGTTGAATGCAGCATAATTGGTTAAATCAAGATGGATTGGGGTGATCGAGATTTTATTCTGTGCAACGGCATTGAAATCGGTACCGGATTCCTCTTGATATGTCGGCTCTTCTCCACCAATCCAATAATAAAGCCGGCCTCGCGGGTCGGTCTTTTCGATAATCAAATCCCGATATATTCGTTTCCCCTGTTTGGTGATTTCGATACCCTTGATGTTTTTATAAGGTATATTAGGTACATTTATATTCAGCAGTGTTTCTGCCGGTAATGCTTTTTTGAGTAGGAGTTCAGCGATGTTCCTGGCGAACCGGGCTGCCGCCTGATATTGCAGTTTGCTATAATCTGCTACTGAAATGGCAAACGATGGGATTCCATGCAGTGTTCCTTCGATAGCAGCGGAAACGGTACCGGAATACGTAATATCATCACCCAAGTTCGGTCCGCGATTGATACCAGAAGCTACCAAATCCGGTTTGGTTTTCAAAAAATGTAATATGCCATACATAACGCAATCAGTAGGAGTGCCATCGATTTGGATGGTTCGACTATTTATTTTCTCGGCGCGGAGTGGATGATGAAAGGTTACCGAATGCCCAGCAGCGCTTTTTTCCCGATCAGGTGCAATGATAAAAACATTGCCTAGCGAACGTAATGCTTTCGTTAATGCAATCAATCCCGGAGAATTAATGCCATCATCGTTGGTAACTAAAATCGTTGGTTTCATGTATTGTTCCTTAATTGGAATTAGAAAATATATTTAAATAACAAGGCTAAAATACCGGTTAATAAGAATTGGCCGTCAATGGTCGTTTCAAATAGTAATTCTTCACCAATCAATTTCTTTTTGTGCAGGTAGCGGTAGATTAGGATGTATGCGATCGTTCCGATTAGAATCAAGCTTAATACGGAAGTCCAAGTTGCAATATAGGATACCATAAGCAGGATAGTTAACAATAGCATATCTGCATTTAATAAGGCGCTGGTTCCCTTTCTTCCGAGAATAATCGGTAAGGTTTCTTTTCCGATAATCCGGTCTCCTTCCAGTTCTTTTAGATCGAACATAATCGACCGGATAAATACGATGCCAAAAGCAAATAACATCGCGACTGCATCATCAAGGCCGATAGCATATTTCGTTTGCGATAAAAATGGGATGATCACGGTTACTAATGACCAGGCTAACGACATGAATACATCTTTTGATCCGGGAATCGCTTTAAAACTCTTATATCGTACGGTTTTTTGGAGTTGTCTCGGGATAATCTGTAGACTATAAAATAAACCGGCTAAACTTGCTATTAAAAGAATAGCAATAGGAATCCAGCCTAATGTAGCAGCGATAATCAGTGAGGCAAATGCCGATATACCGGCATACCATAATAAGAGCACCCGAAATCGACGGCGGAATAGAACCCGTTCCGGTTGGTCGTATTCTTTAGCGGATTTATCCGTGAAACTGTTGAAAACATGCATGGAACTGATGTAGAAGAAGGATACTAATATATACCTTATTTCCGGAACGAATCCTTGCAGGAGCCCGCAGGCATAGGTTAACGCTGCGGCGCCAAATCCTAAATAAAGATGGGTGTCGATTAATAGCCGGAATAAGGCACTGGTTATTCGATAGATTGCACCGCCAGATTCATGTTTTATTCGTTTGACGGTGCGAACTACATTGAGAATCACCCAATGTGGAGTAGAGGCTCCCGCCGTTATGCCAATAGTATGATATTGTTTGATCTCGGAAGGATTCAGTTCATCGCTGGTTTCGACTAAATAAGTTGGGGTACCGGTAGATTGTGCGATTTCTGCCAGTCGTTTGGTATTAGCGCTATGCCGCCCGCCAACTATAATCATGGCATCAACTCTTTTTGCTAGGTCAAGGGTTTCTGTCTGCCGCTCTTCAGTAGAACAGCAGACCGTATTATTGATAACAGCATTCGGAAATCGGGTTTTGATTGCAGTCGTTAATCGATTATATCGATCACTGCTTTGTGTGGTTTGTGCTACAACACAGATATTTCCTAATTCCGGGAGTTTCAATATATCTTGTTCGGTAGCAACGACATATCCTTTTCCTTGGGCATAACCGAGGAGCCCGACTACTTCCGGATGGCCGCTATCACCGATGATAATACTCGAATATCCTAATTTCGCATACTTATCGATGATAAGTTGGGCACTACGGACAAAAGGGCAGGTTGCATCGACGATCTCAACTTTTGGTTGCTCAAGTTGCTGTTTGATTTCCGGGGTAACGCCATGCGCGCGAATAAACACTTTTCCCGGTGGTATAGACGTTAAATCGGTTATAACGTTGACTTTTCTGTTTTTCAGCATTTCTACCGCTTGAGTATTATGTACCAAAGGGCCAACGGTATAGATATTAACATTATCTTTATTGGCGGCATCGAGCACCAAATTCATCGCGCGACGCACTCCCATACAAAACCCAGCGGTTTTAGCTAATATGATTGGCATAATGTATCAGTATCGTTTCTATTCAATTATTTTATCCTAGAAAAGTAGTTATAACAAGCGAACTTGAGTCGGGATGCAGTTATACGAAAGTGACTAACTGATTTTAGAAGATAGAGACAATATCAGGTTTTTTACCATGCTATAGTAATTAGGCAAATTAGGATAAGTATTTCAGAAAGCGGTTTTGTTTTGACCTTATATTAAACTGGATTCAATCATTAATTCTTTGCCAAATGGAAAAGAATTATTCCGGATTGAAATTCAGGTCTTCCAATAATCTTTTTCCATTTGGCAAAAGATTATTCTTATCGGGGGATAAGTTGAATCCCCGATTTATCTACAGTAAAACTATGTCCAGACTCCAGCCCAAATTATTGCACTTACTAAACCTATATTAATCATTGTATTTATTTAAGTTAGCCGATTCCAGCATCTTCGGTTATGCTCACTACAACACTCTTTTCCGGTTCCTACCAAGTTATCGATACATTTCAATTTTTTACCATGCTGATCCCGGAGTATACCTAGTGTGGGTCGAAGGCACACTAGGTCCTCTCCGGTCGGAGA
>JBHGBB010000295.1:0-3285 GCA_041946755.1 bacterium
CGCAAGCGGAACTTTATGATGTCTGAACTGGAGCAATATTCCGAAGGGCTTATCATTGTCGGCGGGCATAGTCATACCAAATTATTAAATTATCAGGAAGTAAATAAAACGATTATTGTCCAGGCGTTACAGTGGGGTTTATATCTCGGAAGACTAGATATAACGGTTGATCAGAATAAGATTATTGAAAAGAAAGCCGCGTTAATTCCGGTTACCAATACTATTCCTGAAGATGCAGCGGTGGCGCAAGCTTTATCAGTATATGCCGATAAGGTTCAGCAGAAAATGGATGAGGTTGTTGGCGAAGCTAAAGTAGATTTGGTAAGGTCATCGAAGGACAAAGAAAAAGCAAATCTGGGCCGATGGATATCGGATGTATTTCGAGAAACGGCAAAAGCGGATTTAGGAATTCAGAATTCCGGTGGGATCAGGAATGATATTAAACAGGGAAAGATAACGTATAACGACATCTATTCGGTTTTACCATTTGAGAATGTTCTTGTTACCATAGAATTAACCGGAGAACAGGTACAGGAATTAATCGATTTTATTGCAGGAGCGCGGGATGCGAGTTCAATTTCCGGTGCAACTTTTACGGCACAAAATGGTAAAGCTACTGGTATTAAAATCGGCGGGAAACCGCTGGATTTAACTAAAAATTATACGATTGCCACCAACGATTTTCTTGCTAGCGGCGGTAGTAGATATACCATCTTGAAACAAGGGAAGCTTGTTAATACCGGTGATAACCTACGTGATGTGGTCATCCAATATCTAAAAATCCATCCGGTCATATCAACGCCCGGTGAATAGATATAACCTTATCTTACATATCACGGTACCTACAATCCGGAATGTTGTAATTTCAATGAAAAAGTTATTAATTAAACTTAACCAGGAATCGCTTATGGTAGAACCGGGATTGGAAGTGCAACATATATTAACCGCCCCGGATTTGGAAGCTTGCCGCGATGGGAAAGCAATAATTATCGACCAATGGGGGAATGAAGTCGGATTAGAAGGAGCTCTTTTCCCCGGTGAAGAACTAACGGTAAAATATACGCCTTAGACATCATGAGAATATCTACACCATATATCTTGCTGTTTTTTATTATACTCATTTCCAATCTTTCTGCGGATACGCTGTTACCGGATACCACCCAGATTATTATTGATACCGAAATAAATGAACTGCAACGATTAGCCACTGATTCCGCTACTGCACTTAACACCGATGTATATACCGATTATCTTCTATCGGCTTATTACCAGGAAGAAGAAGATCTGGATAACAGTATTATTGAGCTAAATAAAGCGGTTGAGTTGATGCCAGATAATGCTCTTTTACAATTACAACTGGCGCGAGTTTTATTGCTTAATAAAGACCTGGATCCGGCATTAGAAACATTAAAATCGGTTAAACAACTTACTCCGGATGATGCTGATGCTTATTTGTTAACTGGAAAAATATATGCGCTGCAGAATAAACCGTTAATGGCGGTTCAAGCTTATAGCAAAGCAACCGCATTAGCTCCGACTTCCTGGGAAAGTTATATCCAGTTAGCGCAGGTTTATCAGGAACTAAACCAATTAGATGACGCGATTGCGGTATTTCAGGAAGCAGCAAACATTAAACCGGATGATTTTCTGGCTACCTTTCGACTAGGTTATTTATTTGCTCAAAAAGGAAAGTACCCGGAAGCGATTAAATATTACCGGAAAACGATTGACCTAGCGCCGCGATATCTTTTATCGTATCTCCATCTAGGTTTTATTTATGATGTTACGGGTAATACCGATTCTGCAATTTCTACCTATCGGGCAGCAATTGCGGTTGAACCTACCGTCACTGAAACGCATCAGCGCCTAGGGTCACTCTATTTACGGGAAGAGAAATATACCGAGGCATTACCGGAATTTCTGACTATTCTATCGCAAGATTCGGACAATGCTAATGCTCGATTTTCTTTGGGTGAAACTTATTTCTATTTACAGCGGTTTGGTGACGCTCAGCAACAATTTAATTTGCTTACCGATAATAAAAAGTTTGGCGTGCGCTCACAATATTATCTTGCTCTCATAGCCGAAGCGCAACAGAAATACAGTCTAGCATTATCAATCTATACTGCAGCTTTGCCTTATGATAAGAATACGGTTAATAAAGATGAAGTATATCTCCATCTCTATCGATTATTCAAACAGTCCAATAATCTCTTGGGTGCAATCGAATACTTTCAAACGCTATTAGTCACCAAAAAAATACCGGTATATTATTTATGTTTAAGCTGGGCGAATACTGATTTAGAACAATGGGAAAAAGCAAAGTCGGTTATTTTGGATGGACTACAACAATTTCCAGAAGATGCAGATTTAGTATATCAACTGGGAATAATCTGTGATAAGCTCAACGATCAAGAGCAAGCCGAAATTCAATTTAAAAAGGTTATCGAGTTGGACCCGCAGCATATAGATGCATATAATTATCTTGGATATATGTATGCTGAAAAAGGAATTAAACTCGAAGAAGCGGAACAATATATAAAAAAAGCGCTGGCTTTGTCGCCAGACGCCGGATATATTCTCGATAGTCTCGGCTGGGTTTATTATAAACAGGGAAAATATGATGCCGCGTTAATCGAACTAAAGAAAGCAGTTAGTATTAATTCCACTGATGCGGTTATATGTGACCATTTAGGGGATATCTATCGCGCTATCGGTCTAAATAAAGAAGCTCTGGAAAGCTGGCAAAAAGCACTTAAACTCGACCCTAAAAACAATGCTATCAGAAAAAAAATCGAAGCAGTAACCAGAAAGAAATAAGGTTCGTTCGAAATCAAGATCTAGAATGGTGTTGGTATCACATGAAATAGCACTAAAAGTATTACTACTCCAACCGCAGCAATAATCCACCCAATTTTCTTCTGAAAAAGAAGGGCTAACGCTAGACCGAATGCAAGCAAACCGAAGCCAACGAAACCCTTCACCGGATTACCGGTCCAATCGAATCGATTGATCGGAGCATCCGGGGCGAAAACATTCATTGAGATTTTATGAATGAAGCTTGAAGTATCGAGCATAATTCACCTCAAAGAAATTAGGATTAAAATCAGAAATGCAGAATAGTTATTCAAGGAGTCTTATTGAAGTATATGTTGGTTTACTTAGGCTTAGTGAAGAAGATAATGAATTAAATAAAATAATCTTTCAAAATTTTGTTGATAAGAAATGCGTAGAACTTACAAATATCTTGTTTGATAAGATAGTCAATGAAGGAATTATTAACGG
>JBHGBB010000296.1:0-3256 GCA_041946755.1 bacterium
TATTCCGGTTTATAACCCGAATTGGTCCGACCAATTCGGGTTACACCTAATAAAAAAATATGTTCTACAGGGATATAAATACATTATTGTAATCCATTAAGTTGAATTTTTCGCAATTTGACAATAATTCAACTTCTTTAACAACTCTAATATTTTCAATTAATCATAATAAACCTCAATTTAGGTTGAATTTGTCTCCGGCAGAGACAAATTCAACCTAATACTGGATCATTGATTCTATTGTGGTTAATCAGTTTAGAAAGTTTACAATCTGATCCCAATTAATTCGAGTTGAATTATACGGAATTTCCATATAATCAACGTTGGTATAACATGCTGTATTTAATAAGGTTAAGCAAGTTGCATATTATACAACTTGCTATTTCACATCATAATCTGGTAATCCTTACCTGAATTCATCTAGAAAACTATATCATAAAAAAAAGCAGATTATCTAATAGATAATCTGCTTTTTAACTGCATATCAACTATCTCTAGGAAAGAATTATTCCTGCGAAATAGAGATACTATCAAAATAAATCGATTGCGTCGGTCTTCCTGCCGGATCGATTGCTACCACTTGGACTGCATTATATTTGGTCATCGGAGTATACCCGAACCAAATCTTCTGCCATTCACCTTTAGTCCATTTTCCAGCCTGCAGAATTCCATTACCGCTTTCCATAACTTTCGTATATGCACCATCATAACTATAGAAGTAGAGATATACTTTTTGGGTATTGCTATTCGAAGTTGCAGCGCTATATACCCAAACCGAAGCCACCGCATTTTTGTTCGCTGCTGGAGCACTGCAAACCTGACTTGCTTTCCCCTTTTGCCCGCCATTTTGCGTTGCTTTTAACAATCCCGTTCGGCCATACCAACCGGTAGCCCAACTCCAAGTGCCCGGTCCGGTACCATCAGCATAAACCTGCACCAGCCAGCTATCGGTATCACTGGTGAATGTTGGATTAACTATCGAAACCGAGGTCGAGCCGCCATATCCGTTTGGTGCCATTCGTTCTACTTCGATATCATCGAAATAGATATTAGCGGTAACCCCGGAACTGGTGGGATTGATCCCGACTACTTGAACCCCTAGAATCGTTGTACTGGTATATTGGGCTATTTCCATCTGTTTCCAAGTTCCAGCAGCTGCCATACCGCCGGCACCGCTAGCAATAACCTGGTTGGCAGTTTTCGCTACTGAACTATCACTCGCCAACTCTTGCAGATAGAGATATACTTTCTGCTGTTTTGAAACCGTAGCGACATCAGTCGCGACTTTTGCGCGCGCGATATACCATCCGGGAGATGAAACTGAAAAGACCTGGGATAACTGGGCTTTTTGTCCCGGGGTTTGCCGGATTCTCAATACTCCGGTCATCCCGCCATAACTGGCTAATCGGGATAACGTCCCGGCAGCAGTACCATCCCCATATTTCTCGTAATACCAATGGGTGGTATCGCTACTGGCGGTAAACTGGCCATAGGTATTGACCAACCATTTCATGGTATAGAGGAATCCATGCTCGATTTTATAGGTTCCACCCGCAGCAGTACCTATTCCCGGTTGGCCGATAGCATCGATCGCTACCTTACTTCCACCAGCTCGGGTTTTACCCCCATTATCCAGCATCTGCGAAGGGCTGGTATATGCGGTTCCATTGCTGTATGGATATCCCGATACCGTTATGGTCATCATACCAATAATACTTAGAATAATCAACATCAATTGCGTTCGTTTCATTTTTCTCATAGGTCACCTTTCCTTTCCTTAATAGCAATGTCGAAATCCGAAATTCGAAATCCGAAACCTAATGTTTCGATATTCGATATTCGGTATTCGGATTTGATTTCTTATTGATGACCTACAAACACCGGAATCTTTCCCTGACCAGAAGCTAATGAACCTAATGATTTTCCGATAACCGACCCGACTTTGGTTTGGTTCGAATCCGCTTTCATTGCATATCCCGGATTCGGTGAAGTAACTAATAAATCTCCCGGCTGAATTGCACCATAAGAGGCATCGACCTTAATCGCTTTAAACGCCCCTAGCGTTACCACATTTACATATTCATTCGGTTGAATTACTACTGCGGAGTTTGCTTTAACATCAATTTCTTTTTCCAGAAGCGCAGATTCACCTGCTTCCGCCAATCCTTTCGCATCACGGGTACAGGTGGTTACACTTAAACATTTATTCACGACTCCGACTACTGCCGTATTGTATCCCGCACTCGTTTTCGCTACTTCCATTAATGGGATGGAACCGATAATCGCCGGACTACTACCGGTAATAACTACCACATCACCGGCTTCAAGGGTTTCCGTACCGCTATTCTTGCAGAAATCTACTACAAATCCGCTTTTACTCCCGGTAACGGTTAAATCCCCACTGATATATACATCGCCTTCAGCAGATATTGCTCGACTCGCACCATAAAACGAGCTACCGCGATAATTCACACTATATCCACGGACGGCGGTTGCACTACCTCCAGTAGCATACCCATATAAGGCCATATCACCACTTCCATCCGTTCGTCCATAAACTCCATACCCATTTCGACTATAGGATCGGAGACCATACCCGGAACCCTGATTCTCTGCATACATGGCATAATAGGAACTGCTTGAATATCCATACACGCCGGTCCCGCTATCGCTTTTCCCATATACCCCTACGCCATAATTGCCATTCACTCCATAAACCCCAAAATGCGTATCTCCAGAATAACCATATACCCCAACGCCATTATATGCGGTACCATTAACTCCTTGACCGCCTGTTCCACTAGCATATCCTGACATACCAGTTCCACCTAGTATAGAGTTCGAAGAGCCACTTACTCCAGTCCCATATTCTGCATCAGATACACCGATAACCCCAGTAGCAAAATCACCATACGTTACTCCCTTGATCCCGGTATATCCTGTACTTTCGGCATAAATACCTCGACCGGAATAGCCATTGATTACTTCTAAGGTGTTATCCCAGTTGTTTGAACGCGCAAACAACGCTTTACCTTGCCCATTATTTACCGCTACTATTGCCGCGGTCGTAGTCGAGTACCCATAAACCCCGATACCTCTTGCTGCTTCGCCATATACGCCAATTCCATTCAGACCATGACTCACGCCACCTACACCAGTTCCACCAACGGTAGCTTGATTATATCCACTAACCGCTCGCCAATCGCCATATTGTTCAACATAAAGGGTCGAATATCCACTGGATTTAGCTAATTGT
>JBHGBB010000297.1:0-3246 GCA_041946755.1 bacterium
CGAAAAAACAAAAGAACCTATTATGATCGTTTTTCGGTATTTCGGTATTTCCGTTTTTCGGTTAATCCTTAGGGAATCTATATGCAAAAAGTATTATTTATCTGTACCCATAATTCTGTCCGATCCCAAATAGCGGAAGGGTTCATCAACTCGCTCTATTCCGACCGCTATGAAGCGTTTAGTGCCGGAACTGAACCGACCAGAGTTAACCCTTATGCCATCAGAGTTATGGCAGAACTGGGGATTGATATTTCCAAGCATCAATCGAAAAGTATTAATGCATTTATAAATATACCGTTCGATTATATCGTTACCGTTTGCGATCATGCGAAAGAGACCTGTCCTTATTTCCCGGGAAAAGGGATTCGATTGCATCATAGTTTCGATGATCCTTCGCAATTCACCGGAACGGAAGAAGATATTCTTACCGGATTCCGAAGAGTGCGCAATGAAATAAGGCTTTGGATTGAACAAACTTTTTAAATATAATAAACAGGAGATTATTTATCTATGAAACAGCTGTCTTTACTCGATAAACTATTAACCTTCTGGATATTTCTAGCCATGGGAATCGGGGTTGCCATCGGATATCTATTCCCCTCGGTAACCAATTTCATTTCCGGATTGCAGGTAGGAACTACCTCGATCCCAATCGCAGTCGGGTTAATTCTGATGATGTATCCGCCACTCGCAAAAGTGAAATATGAAGAGCTCGGGAAAGTGTTTAAAGATATTAAAACCGTTATCTTATCCTTAATTTTGAACTGGATCATCGGTCCGATATTAATGTTCGGTTTAGCGATACTTTTTTTGTCGAACCATCCGCATCTGATGGTCGGGATTATTCTGATTGGGTTAGCCCGATGTATCGCCATGGTAATTGTTTGGAACGAACTTGCTGAAGGCGATACCGAATATTGCGCGTCGTTAGTCGGATTAAACTCGATATTTCAGGTATTCTTCTATTCCCTTTATGTCTATATATTTGTAACTGTGCTGCCCGATTGGCTGGGGATTATGAAAGGAGTAACGGTAGATATCACTATCGCCGATATCGCTAAAAGTGTGTTTATCTATCTCGGGATCCCGTTCATTGCCGGTATCATCACCCGGTTTAGTTTGATTAAACTTATCAATAAAGAATGGTATGAGACCAAATTCATTCCGAAAATATCGCCGATAACCCTAATCGCATTATTATTTACTATCATCGTTATGTTCTCATTGAAAGGGAATTATATCGTCCAATTACCATTCGATGTGCTTATAGTCGCAGTCCCCTTATTAATCTATTTCCTATTGATGTTCTTTATCAGCTTCTGGCTGGCCTATAAACTCGGGATAAATTATCAGAAAACCGCAACGTTATCATTTACTTCAGCGAGTAATAATTTCGAATTAGCGATCGCCGTCGCGGTAGCGGTGTTTGGAATCGCGTCCCAGGAAGCGTTCGCCGCGGTAATCGGCCCGTTATTAGAAGTACCGGTATTAATCAGTTTGGTTAATGTCGCTTTAAAACTAAAAAGTAAATTTATTCAACCAAAATCTATATAAAAAAGGATAGGATATGCAGGAGAAAAACGTCAAGAAGTTGGTGCGAGATGGATATGCGCGCATCGCGACCCAGAATAGTTCCTGTTGCGGGCCGGTATCCTCATGCTGTGGAGGTGGAACCACCGCGAAGTCAATCAGTAAAAATATCGGGTATACCGACCAAGATATGGATGCAGTACCGGAAGGAGCCAATCTCGGGTTGGGATGCGGGAACCCGGTAGCATTAGCGTCGCTTAAAAAAGGTGAAACCGTCATGGATTTAGGGTCTGGTGCCGGATTCGATTGTTTTTTAGCCGCTAAACGGGTTGGTAAATCCGGTCATATTATCGGAGTCGATATGACCCCGGAAATGATCGATAAAGCGCGAGATAACGCCCGGAAAGGGAAATATACCAATGTCGAGTTCCGGTTGGGTGAAATCGAGAATCTCCCGGCAGCGGATAATTCGGTGGATGCGATTATCTCGAATTGTGTAATCAATCTCGCCCCGGATAAAAAGCGAATTTTTAAAGAAGCGTTCCGGGTATTGAAACCTGGCGGCAGATTGATGGTATCGGATTTGGTTATCTTGAAACCGTTACCGAAATCGATTCGGGAATCGGTAACCGCATATATCGGCTGTCTTTCCGGCGCAATATTGAAGAAAGAATATATTAACGCGATTAAACTTGCCGGATTTAACCAAGTAGCGATTATCGATGAAACGAATTATCCGATCGAACTTATGGCAAACGATACCACGGCGCAAGCGATAATCAAAGATTTCAAGGTCCCGAAAAAAGATATTCAGAATATCGCCAACTCGGTAGTAAGTATTAAAATTCTTGGAAATAAACCGAAAAGAAGTTAAGCAGAAATAATCTGAGCTAATCTGAGCTAATCTGTGGTTTAAATAAAGGAGTGAACTATAATGAAAATCGAAGTGTGCGGTCCCGGATGTAAACGATGCCATACGACCTTAAAGAATGTGCAGGATGCGGTTAAAGCATTAAACTTTGATGCTGAAATAGCCTATATCACCGATATGCAGGAGATGATGGCGCGCGGAGTAACTTTCACCCCGGCAGTGATAATCGATGGGAAACTCAAATCCAGCGGGAAAGTACCGACGGTTGAAGAAATCAAGCTTTGGCTCCGCTAAAGCACTAAAGAATGAAAGAACGTAGGAACGAAAGAACTTATAAACGAAAGAACTGAGAAACATAATATTGTTGTCCGTTGTCAGTTTTCAGTTGTCGGACTAAAAAACTATGACAGAAGAAAAAGAACCAGAATGTCAATGTAATCAATATCTATTAGAACAATTAAAATCGTCTAAAAAGAAGTCCGGGTTGAGAGAAGTAACTTGTCCCGGATGTAAAACCGTATTTCTAACCAATAAATCCGATGAGGTAGTGTATTGTTTCGCCTGCGAAACTAAGAAAGGAAAGAAACCATGAAAATAACGAAATTAGGTATTTTAGTTATACTCGGAATAATCATCCTCTTACCGGGGATAGGTTATGCTGCCCAAAAAAAGACTGCCGTTAAAAAAACCAAAAAACCAGCAGTGGCTAATACCGTAACCACTTCAACCGCAACGACTGCTTATACAAATTCAACCGCTGCATCGATTCCAAAAACCTTACCGATGGTGCTCGATTTCGGCCGGGGAATATGTATCCCCTGCAAAGAGATGAAACCGATTTTGGA
>JBHGBB010000298.1:0-3205 GCA_041946755.1 bacterium
GGGAGCCGGAAAGAAGTGAGAAGTGAGAAGTAAGAAGTAAGAAGTGAGAAGTGAGAAGTGAGAAGTAAGAAGAAAGAAGTCGGAAGTCAGAAATCAGAATTGGATAGCATAAGTGGGTAGGATAGGATACAGGCGGTAACAATTTTGAACTGCGAAAAAACAAATGTAGTTGGGTTAGGGTCAGGGAGTTGGTTAAGTAGTTCGGTAAAGTAGTTGATATAAGACTAACAACCTATGACCAACAACCTAACTCACTCCGTTACCTTTACCTAACTACCTATCACTAAATACTCAAATTTCTACTTGACGAATTTGGGATATATCGGTAATGTTTATAGGTTATGCGCAATAATACTCAGAAATTACCCCAATTTGCGGCGGTAGCGTTGAATCTACCGATCCCGGAACTATTCCATTATTCGGTACCGGTAGAGATGCAACCGCTGGTTCGTATCGGAATCAGGGTACGGGTACCGTTCGGCCGGCGGAAACTGATCGGATATATAGTCGAATTCCCGGCAGAACCGAAACTACCGAATTTGAAACCGATCGACCGGTTAATCGATGCGGCACCGGTGATTGATAATGAACTGATTTCGTTAACCAAATGGGTAGCAGAATATTATTCATGCACCTGGGGTGAAGTATTGAAATTGGTTACTCCCCCGGCACGGAATCCACGCCGGAAAAAGATTCCGGGTGGCCAGGAACCGTTACCCTATAGTTTCATCGCAGCGCATACCGATCTATTCTCCCGGATAGAAGTTACCCCGCGAGAACCGCAATCGCCAACTAAAGAGCAACAGGCAGCGCTCGATTTGATATATCGAACCCTGCAATCGAACCAATATAAAACCATTTTACTCTATGGGGTCACCGGCAGTGGGAAAACTGAAGTATATCTGCAATCGATTGCCGAATGCTTAAAACAGGGGAAAGGCGCTTTGGTTTTAGTCCCTGAAATCGCCATAACATATCAAATCATCAAACGATTTAAAGACCGGTTCGGGAACAAAATCGCGGTGCTCCATAGCGGATTAACTCCTTCAGAACGATATGAACAATGGAAATCAGTTAAACGGGGCGATGTCCGTATCGTTATCGGAGTCCGGTCAGCGATTTTCGCGCCGATATATAATCTCGGGTTGATTATCGTTGATGAAGAGCATGAAACCAGTTATAAACAGAATAATACCCCGCGATATAACGCCCGCGATGTAGCGGTGTTGCGCGGGAACTTATTAAACGCGACCGTGGTTCTCGGTAGCGCTACTCCGTCTATCGAAAGCTATTATAACGCTACCCGGAACAAATATCAGGTAACTGAATTAACCAAACGAATCGATAGCCAGCTTCTCCCGAAATTTACTGTTATCGATATTAAAGATGAGTTCATTTCCGACCCGGGCATGAAAAACTTATGCCGGAAATTGAAAAACGGTATCGCTGACCGATTAACTAAAAAAGAACAGACCATATTGTTCCTAAACCAGCGGGGATATGCGAGGATCGTTTTATGCCGGTCATGTGGATATCGGGTCACCTGCCAGGATTGTTCGACTACCGTTACCTATCACCTGACCGATAACCAATTAATCTGCCATTATTGCGGGCGAAAATATCCGGCACCGAACGTTTGCCCGAATTGCGGCGGCAAATTGATTCGATATCTGGGGGTTGGTACTGAACAGATCGAAGCTGAAGTCCAGCAGTTATATCCGGGAGCGAAAATCGCAAGGTTAGATATGGATATCCGGAAATCGCCGGGATTATATGAAACCGTATTAGAGAATTTTATTCTAGGGAAAACCGATATCTTGGTCGGTACCCAGATGATTGCTAAAGGGATCGATGTACCGAACGTAACCTTGGTTGGAGTCATTAATGCCGATACCTCGATTACCGCCCCGGATTTCCGAGGGTCGGAACGAACCTATGCCTTATTAACCCAGGTCGCCGGACGGGCAGGGCGTGGGAAAGTGCCGGGCGAGGTTATCGTCCAGACGTTTTACCCAACTCATCCAGCGATTATCGCCGCGAAACAGAACGACCGCCATGAATTCTATCAATTCGAGATAAATAATCGGAAGAAACTGATATATCCACCGTTTAAGCATCTTGGATTGATACTGATATCGCATATTAAACTTGAGACTGCGCAATCGGTAGTGATGAACTTCGCGCAGTTGTTGAGAGAAGATGTTAAACTTGATGATAAGACCGGAATCCCAGAAGTAGAAATCTTCGGGCCGGCGGTCGCTCCTATCCCCAAACTGCAGAAGAAATATCGATATCAGATTCTACTGAAATCGAAAGAAACCAGCGCGCTCCGTGAACTCTACCAAACCAGTATCCTGCAACTTCCAAACCGAACGAAAATTGGGAATACTTTAATCACCATCGACGTTGACCCGATTCAGATGATGTAATAGAAAAATGAAAATAGAGAAGAGTATTAACTACTAATATAATTTAACCATTCTAAAGTAGTTTGTACACTTGGATGGTTTTCATCGAACGATGCTCGGAATATTTTTAATGCGCAAGTGAACAATCGTTTTGCTTCCTGTTTATTTCCTTTTTCCAACTCAATAGTGGCAAGGTTGCCTAGGTCTATGGCAACATCGGGATGATTCGGACCTAACGAGGCTTCATCAATGGCTAATGCACGGCGCATCAGCGGTTCTGCTTCCTTGAGTCGATTGGTAGCTTTCAGCAATAGCGCGAAGTTGTTTAGCCGTATGGCAACTTTGGGATGCTCTGCGCCAAACGCGGCTTCATCAATAGCTAATGCACGACGCATCAGCGGTTCTGCTTCCTGGAGTCGATTGGTAGCTTTCAGCAATAGCGCGAGGTTGTTTAGGGCTGTGGCAACATCGGGGTGATCTGCACCCAACGCGGCTTCATCAATAGCTAATGCACGGTGCATCAGCGGTTCTGCTTCCTTAAGGCGATTAGTGGTTTTCAGTAATTGCGCAAGGTTGTTTAGCCGTATAGCAACTTTGGGATGCTCTGCGCCAAACGAGGCTTCATCAATGGCTAATGCACGACGCATCAGCGGTTCTGCTTCCTGGAGTCGATTGGTATCTTTCAGCAATGTCGCGAGGTTATTCAGGTCTCTAGCCACATCGGGATGATTCGGGCCTAACGCGGCTTCATCAATAGCTAATGCACGGCGCATCAGCGGTTCTGCTTCCTGGAGTCG
>JBHGBB010000299.1:0-3130 GCA_041946755.1 bacterium
ATATCAAAGCAAGTTTGCTATTAGCAAACTTGCTTTTTCTTGCCAATACCTTCAAAGCAAATTCGCTTTAGGCTTATTTGCTCTAAGACTCAAAGTAAACTTAATAAAATCATTAGAATACATATTAAATGCAAATATTTTATGATATTTAAGTGATTTAGTGTGTCTATTATATTAGGAGAAACAACCGAAAAACGGAAAAACGAAAACACACCTGCAATCTTATATTTAATAAAGGTAACGACAATAAATTACTTTAAATAGAAAAAAATTGTGTAAGGTTTTAGTCAGATTCTCCGTCTTATTATATACTGACCTTAAATAATACAAGAAAACGGAGGAACTAAAAAACCTAAAAAGGTAAGATCATGATAGTTGAGAGTGAGAGAGTTAAGGTTTAAGGAAATCAAACAATTCCTCCTAACTTGATACTCTATCTCCTGACTATTTTATTTAACTATTTAACTAATTTAACTATTATTACAAGGAGGAGTTTTTTATGTTCAGTAAAAAAGTAGAAGCAACAGTTTTATGTTTTAAGCAGTATCTTTTAGTGAGCATTATTCTTTGTGGTTTTGTGTTCTGCAATATAGGTTCGGCTCATGCCCAGACGCCATCGGAATATATTTCTGCTGGAACAACGGCGATGGTTGCCGGAGATTATCAAACTGCAATAACTGATTTTCAACAAGCGATGGCAACCGCTCCTACCGGCGCTTATGAACTCGAACAAGCCCAATTCTATCTGATTAAATGTTATAGCAAACTGAACGATGAACCAGATATGGTAGCAGAATATAATCGGTTATTAGCTCGAAATGCAAATTCCCCGGCCTTAGATGATTTAGATTATCTATTTGCTACTTATTACTATGAAACCAAAAAAGATTATGCTACTGCCTTAGCCTATTTCCAGCATCTAATCGAGAACTATCAAGATAGCTCTTATATTCCCTTAGCATTATTCGGTCAGATGCGGGTATATTATAATCAAAAGAACCATCCTGAATTAGAAAGAGTATATACATCTCTGCAATCGCAATATAGTAATAATGCAGTCATACATACAGTGCAATTATTATATGGGAAATCATTAAGAGATAACGCTAAAAAATATTTGGATTCACTAGCTGCTTTTCAAGTAGTATTGGATAAGTATCCGAAGAGTGCTTCTGCACCGGAAGCAGCGTTAGAAATCGGAAATACTTGGTGTACCGATTATCGAGATAATATTGATAAAATCCCCAGTTTCTCGACTATCAGTACTAAGTATCAGTATGTAATTGAGCATTATCCTCAAACTAAATGGGCCGCACAAGCACACTATATGCTTAGTTACATTTTATATGAGCAAGGTAAATTCCATCAAGCTATGGCGATTGCACAAGAAATATTAGATACACCTGAATATAGCGGTTATCAAAACCAGCTTGCGTATGCACAATATATGTTGGGATTCTGCAAATACCGGCGCAAACAGTTTAGAGATGCGATTGTCGAATATCGAACCTTAATTAATCAATATTCGCAGGCGTCAATTTGTGTGGATGCACAAAAGGAAATAGCTCGTTGCTATTATTTTTTAGGTGACGAACATACGGCATTAGAGGAAGCAGAGAAGATTTTAGTACTTTATCCCGATACCAAGGTAGCACAAGAAGCAGTGTATGCAACTACCGTTTTACGAGAAAAGATGGGGTTACCTCAAACTCAGTATGCAAAAAATAGAATTAATTCTACCAAACATGTGGCTAGTTCTGCAGAAAATATTCTTAATCCCCAGATGCTCTGCGGTATAGTAGCATTAAAATATATCTGCGACTATTATCGGATTCCTTCAACTATTATAGAGCTCGCCCAAGTAGCGGGAACGAAATCTTCTGGCACCAATCTATATGGACTACAGCAAGCGGCGAAAGTTAAAGGATTAGAAGCGATTGGATTAAAAATCAGTAGTTATACTGAATTACGCCAATTACCGATACCGTTCATTGCGCATATTGCTGATAATCATTATATTGTCATCACTCAAATTAACAACAAGTTTATTGAATATCAAGATAACTCAGAAATTAAGCAAATTTCTTTTGATTCTTTCCGAAAACTATGGAAAGGAATCGTTCTCGTTTTATGTCAGAATAATATTAGTAAACATAATGAAGTAATTAAACTTTCTGGACAGAACGTACTAACCGCTGGACAAATGCAACAGATTTATGGTGGCATGTTACCGAATGATAATCCAGAAGGATGCATAAACAATCTAAAAGACACACCCAGTCTTCCAAATAATTGCCCGCCATGCGCATTGCAGTATGGAGGGGGAATTGATGGTCAACCTACAGTTGGTTATAATAATGGAGAAGATTATTTAACTGTTCCTTCTAATACTTTAGAAGGTGGAGCTATAAGTAAAATTGGAGGTGGTACTGGAGAAAGCGCCACTTCGTTTGCGCTCAGTTATTATCGCGGAAGAACATTCACTACCTTTCCAGAAGTATCTGTACCCTTAAAATCGGGATTTGCTATTACACTATCCCGTATCTATGGAAGCCAATGGAGTAATTGTAAATATGATGAAACTCGACCATGGGGATATAATTGGACCATTAATTATGATATGCACATATATGCTATAAGTGGTCCTTTATACATTTATTTATATAACGAACAAGGAGAGGCTATTAAACTTTGGTACGCTTATATGGAAGATGGTCGATATCACTCTGACTACAACTCTGATGACGGGGCAACCGGAGACTACACAATCGCATATCACAATGGGGGCTATTATAAGGAAAATGCAACCATGTGGGAAATGATTCGCCCTAATCAGACGAAATATTATTTTAGCAAATATACTACTGATTATTTTCGATTGGTTCGTATTCAAGATATACACGATAATAATATTTATCTTAATTATAATGACGCATTGCTCACTGAAATTACAGATTCTACTGGTCGGTCAATCACCCTTTCTTATACCAATAATAAACTCACCAGTATTACCGATCCCTGGAATCGAAGTGTTAATTATACCTATGATATTGCTAGTAGTAACCTAATCCAGATTAGCTACCCTTCTGGGTATAACGTTTATTATAGTTATGATTCGATGCATCGAATC
>JBHGBB010000003.1:0-50999 GCA_041946755.1 bacterium
GTCGAACCATTGTGACCTGTCGATCCGACCGTTCTCCCAAGCTGAACTACATCCTCACATTGATAGCGCAAGATATACGAAAAAAGAACGAAATAATCTATTATACCATACAAGATTATCCAGAAGAGATTTGTTAAGAATAACAATATGAAGAACGCAGAACTATGTACTAAGTGCTAAATAAAAAGTACCAAGTATTGATAACATTAATTTAGTCCTTCGTCCTCGATACTTGGTACTTTAAAAAACTATTGAATAATTTTAACCAATGAGAAGTAAGGTAAGAATACCGATAACGCGATAAATAATACCACACTTCCGATAAAGACTACGAGAATCGGTTCGATAATCGAAGTTAAACCATGAATCAAATCATCGAGCTCCCGTTCATAAGATTCAGCAATCCGCTGGAGAACAGTTTCCAATGCTCCGGCTTGCTCTCCGACCGCAATCAGATCTACCGCTAACGGTGGGAAGAAAATCGATTCGCGTAATTGGTCTTCCATCCTACCACCGCCTTCGATTCCAACCCGGGTGCGTTCAATCGCTTCGGCGACGTTCGGACTGCCGACTGAATCTTTAGCAATTTGTAAACTTTCCAAAAGCCCGATTCCAGAGCGTAATAAGGTCGCGGTAGTTCTCGTGAACCGTGCCATGACCAGTTTCGTAAATATCGGACCGATAAGCCACATTCGAAGCCGAATCCGGTCATATAATAACCTCCCGGATTTGGTTCTGCCATAAATCACCAAGGCAACGATAATAATGATTATTAGCGGTACATAAAACGCCCATTGATGGGTAACAAAATTCGATACTTGCAGCGTTAATCTGGTCGGTAACGGTAATGGAACGTTACTTTGGGTTTTCTTCTCGAATAAGGGAACGAAAACCGGGATGACATACGTTAATAAGAAAATCACTACCCCGAGACATGCTACCAGCGCTACCATCGGATACATCATTGCCGACCGGATTTTGCTGGTTAATGCGATTCGGGTTTCCAGCATTTCTGCGATCCGGCGTAACGAGCTCTCTAATACACCTCCGGTTTCGCCTACCCGAACCAAGCTAATCATGAGCGGTTTGAATATCCGGGGATATTTGGCTAATCCACCGGATAACGTTCCTCCGCCTTCTACATGGTCAGCAATCTCTTTAACGACTTTTCCCAATTTCGGGTTCGTGGTTCGCTCGGTTAATATCCGTAGACTACGTAGTAAAGGTACCCCAACATCGATCAATAAAGATAATGACCGGGCAAATATCGATAAATCTTTTTGGGATATCGGTCGAGGGATTTGGATCGTTAATACCCCTTTTTTATTTGATTTAACCGCCATATCTTCAGCTCCTTTCATTAAAGGCAGTCCCTAGTCCTAAATCAATGTCTATAGACGACTGCCTATATCAAATCCATTACGCCTATAAATATACTGTACGAATAAGTTCGTCGACAGTAGTTATTCCAGCAAGAACTTTCTTTATACAGCTCTCGCGAATGGTATTCATCCCTTCATTAATCGCGGTCTTCTTAATTTTAACTTCTGATTCTCCTTCGGTAATCATTCCGCGAATAGTATCGGTCATATTTAATACCTCATACACTCCGGTTCTGCCAATATATCCGGTCCGGAAACAAGTTTCGCATCCTTTGCCACGAGATAATTTAATTTTATCTTTTGCCCCAAGTCCAAGCTCTTCTTTCAATGCGGTATCCGGTTCGTATTCCTCTTTACAATGCGGACAGATAGTCCGCACTAACCGTTGTGCGATAATTCCAATCACCGAACTGGCAATCAGAAATGGTTTAACACCCAAATGAGTTAAGGTTGTTATCGCACTCGGTGCATCATTGGTATGCAAGGTCGCAAAAAGCAGATGACCAGTTAATGCCGCTCGAACTGCAATCGCTGCGGTTTCAGCATCCCGAATTTCGCCGACCATAAGAATATTCGCATCCTGTCGTAATACTGCTCGTAATCCGCTAGCGAACGTTAAATCCACTTTCGGATCTACCTGGACCTGGTTTATGCCCGGTAATTGATATTCAATCGGGTCTTCAATAGTAATAATATTTGCCGTCAGAACATTCACTTCATTTAATGCGGAATATAAGGTAGTGGTTTTACCGCTGCCGATTGGACCGGTAACCAGTACCATACCATAAGGCCGATGGATCAGATTCCGCATAATTTCCAGATCCCGCGGTTCATATCCCAATTGCGGTAATCCTTTCAACACCTGACTTTCATCCAGTAATCGAAGAACAATCTTTTCTCCAAAGTGGGTCGGTAACGTCGCTACCCGGATATCATAATCCTTTCCATCCATCCGGTGAGTGATATGTCCATCTTGCGGCCTGCGGCGTTCGGTGATATCCATATTCGCCAGAACTTTTATTCGCGATTGCACCGGCAATTGCTGGTCTTCACCCAAAGTCATAACATCATGCAGCATGCCATCGATACGATACCGAATCCGCATTTTGGGGATTTGCGGTTCTAGATGAATATCGGTTGCTCGAGAGCGAACCGCAGTTTCGATAATCGAACTGACCAGACTAATTATCGAAACATTATCCACTTGTTGCATGAGTTGGTCTCTACCAACAACCGGCCCTCGGCCAGGAGTCGCCGTAGAAGCAGCGGGGGTACTTTGTGTGGTTTCCTGAACTGCGGGTCGAAGAGTTGTATCGACTTTCGCTTCTTTTTCAGTAGCCGCAGCTTGAATCTCTTCTTCGCTAGGAAATAATTTATCAGTCATGATTTTTAACGGTCCTTCCTCCACCAACATCGGTTTAATTTGGCAGCCGGTTAACAGTGCCATATCATCGATAGACGACATATCCATCGGATCGAGCATCGCTACCCAAAGGGTCTGTTTATCCCTTTTCACCGGTAGCGCGTTATGCTCACGGATAAATGGTTCCGGCAACAAATGCGCAACTTCAGTCGGTACAATTTCATTCGATAAATCGATATAAGGA
Source organism: bacterium (assembly GCA_041946755.1). GTDB lineage: Bacteria > UBP4 > UBA4092 > JAOAEQ01 > JAOAEQ01 > JBHGBB01. The sequence continues at coordinate 2,990 of JBHGBB010000003.1, forward strand.
ATTTCAAGATATTTATCGAAAGTATCTTTAATCTGGTCAATGGTTAAATAACCCGAATCTACCAAAATTTTACCTAAAGGAGCATGCTCAGTCTTTTTCTTTTCAAACGCAGTCTGCAACTTCTCTTGCGTAATCAATCCCCGCTGGAGTAGAATCCGGCCGATAATCTTATCCTGATTCGCTTCCTGTTGATATCGGATAATATCGCTAATATTTTTAGGAGTAACATAACGAAGGTTGATAAGAATTCGTTCTAGTGGAAGGCCAGTAGCCTTTTGCTGATCTAGAGCGGTTTTTAATTGTTCGGGAGAAATAATTCCGGAATCAATCAGGTTGGTTCCTAAATCGGTTTCCTTCGGTTTATATTGTAAGAGCAGATCTTCTAATTCTTCTTCAGTAAATACTCCTTCTTCAACCAACGATTTCTGCAAATCTTCCGATTGATCGCGTAATACCGGAACCGAAATCTTATAACTGATTAGGTCTTTAAACGTTTCCAGATTAACTTCCTGCTTAAGGATGGTTAACAGCGATTTATTGGTTTTCTGATATTCTGATTCCAGCCGTTGCGCTTGTTCTTCAGTTAACATCCCCGCTTGCAGCAGGATTTTACCGAGTTTAGTTTCTTTTTTCTTTTTTGCCATAGTTTTAAACCAGTTGGCAGTTGCCAGTATGCAGTTTGCAGTTAACTGCCGACTGCGCACTGCAAACTATTTTTATTGTTCTCCCAGGTCTTCCCAATATACTATTGGATTTGGAGTTTTGGAAATATCTACTAATGCAAAAACGGTCCGAGTCGCCCGAATTTCTTTTTTAACCTGAATCATGCCTTTTGCCGTCACCTGATAGAGATTACCGGAAGCAATCCCATATTTCGATATCGCATCAGTCCAAGTCGAATTTGCTGGCGACCACTCAGCGGTATAAACCAAGCTTATATCGCTCGAAATCGGTTCCATTTTCGGAACCAACTCTCCTTCAATTTTTCCAGCTGCGGGTTTGCTCTTGATTGAGCCAACCGCTGCTTCAACTCCGGATTTAGCTAAATAGAGGGTTTGTAATCCCTCTTTAGTTTGATTTCCCCGCATTAAACTGAAATGCGCATATCCGGAATAGGATAACGCGACAATAAAGACTATCGCTACCAGACTTAAAATAATTATAAGAACATAACCACGTTGTTGCATAGAAACAATTAAGCGTTAAGAATAAAGAATTTAAGAAGCGAAAACTAAAACATTTTGTTTTAACCTTTAACTCTTAATTCTTATTTACCTTATTTCTTTTAACTGCCCATTATTTTTACTATGGTCGATAATTTAAGCGTTCCACCCGGTTCGTTCGGATGCTGAACAGTAACGATAACTCGAACCTGTTTCGGTAAATTCGGGCGATTCATCCATTCTTCAACCCAACCCGGACCGGTAGGTAATTGGCTGTCCCAATATCGGAACTGCAATCCATATTTAACGTTTGGTAATCCGATACCTAACCTGCGAATATTGGTCGTATCATTGGATTTGGTTTCATCGACATCGGTTATTACCCGATTAATCCGCGATTCTATCTGCCGATTCGCTTCTCCAACTTTACCAACTAAAGAAGTTTCAACAGTATACGATATTTTTTGCAATGAAAAGGCTAATTTCCCTTGATTCTGCATTTTGCTGTTTCCAACAATGATAATCAGCGAATCGGAATCGAGGTTTGGAATATCACCTTTCTTCCCTTGAAACATTACATCGCCATCTTTATCGTTGACAAAGGATACCGCACCGGATATATCGCGAGCGATCTGGTCAAGCGCCAATCGCGCTTCTTCCAATCGGTTGATTTGGGTTAATCCTTTTCTCCCGAGTCTGAAGGTGGTAGTATATACTCCATAAATCAAAGAAACGACTACTGCGGCTAGAACGATAACCACAATTACTTCTACCAGGGTCAAGCCATTGCGATTGCGGATTGCGGATTGCTGATTTCGGATTCTCGGTTGCAACATAGTTTATTTCTGTTTTAATGAGATTAGATTAACTTTATGATTGCCTTCTTTATCCGACCAATTTACCTCAACTTCTACTTGAACAAAACCTGCGGGAATCCCATCTTTCTCATCGAAATATTTTCGTTCCCAGCGGTAGGTAATATCTTGGACCGCTTCTGTTCCCATGTTACCTATTGCGGATTGTGGATTCGATATTTGAGATTTATTTATGGGTTTATCTGCCTTAGATGGATTGGGATTCGGGATTTGTCCGCCTAAGGCGGATGCTGCTGGGATTTCTTCCATTTTCTCCTGCGCGAGATATACACCGTTGGTATATCCCCGGCTAAGGTTATATGCTTCGAATCCGGTTGAGAACAGCATGGTCATACCAACGATCGCAACAGCAGCGATTGCTATTCCAACAATAACTTCTACGATAGTTGAGCCGGAAATGCAGGGTGGGGTAACACGATTTCTGCTATATACAAATCTCTTTATTCTTAAACGGAGAAACATAAATTTTATATCGATAGTCAAATAAAATACCCTATTTTACTAGCTTTCAGAGTAGGTTATTTATAAATTTACTCTAAAAACTCATCTTTGTCAAGAGGAGAATTGGTTTTTTAGTTCATACCAGCCATTTTTGGTATATTTTCTTTCAGGGATTGTATTGACTCGGCTGGAATATAATCATCAGTATTTCAGTGCACTATTCCTAATTGATAGGGAATATTTAACGTGCATTAAAAATCAAACTGATTATTTCTTTTTTTTAAAATCTGCGGTTTTTACCGGCTCTAAATAGAACTCCATTAATAACGGTTTGGGTAACCCGATATTGATTATCAAGAATAACCAGATTAGCGATTTTATTCGGTGCAATCGTTCCTACTTGATGCGATATACCCAATATCGAAGCCGGGGTTAAGGTTGCCATCTGGATAGCATCGACGAAAGGTATCTTAGCATATTTAACCGCGTTCGCTACTGCCCGGTCCATAGTTAAAGTACTGCCAGCAATCGTTCCGTCCGGTCGGGTAACCTTACCGTTTTTAACGATACTTTTCCGGCCATGTCCTTGTGAATAATAGATTCCGTCGGGTAATCCCGCAGGTTTAACCGCATCGGTAATCAACGCTATCTTTTTAGGTCCTTTAAGTTTATAAATCAGTTTTATTATCTCCCAATCGAGATGAATTCCATCGCAGATTACCTGAACTGTTATCCGATCATCCAATAAACTCGCTAAAGTTGCCCCGGGATTGCGATGATGAATCGGAGTTATCTGGTTGAATATATGGGTAGTATGAGAAATGCCGGCATCAAATCCTCGTTTCGCTTCGGCAAAGGTTGCAGCGGTATGGCCGATAGCCGCGATTACCCGATGGCTAACAAGGTCTCTGACTAAAGGCACCGAGTTTTTTAATTCCGGGGCAAGCGTCATCATTTTGAGGTACTGATCCGCTAATGAAAAGATTTTACTTAATAAAAATCGACTTGGTTTATGAATCGATTCTACTGGTATTCCACCTTTCCGGTCAGGATTGATAAATGGTCCCTCTAAATGGATACCCAACATTGTAGATTGTAGATTGATGATTTCGGATTTCGAATTTTTTATTCCGCAATCTGCAATCCGCAATCCGCATTCCATAAACTCGCGGAGCCGTTTTATGGTTGGAATATGGAATTCCGTTGTGGCTAGGAATCCAGTGGTTCCAGCAGCAATGAGTTTATTGCAGAGCGCTGGTAGTGAAGACGTATCTTCATCCCAAACATCATGACCGAATGCCCCTTGCAGATGCAAATCGATATATCCGGGAACAACCCATCTTAGGCGGGCATCGATAATCTTCGCGGATCGAGGTATTGCAATCTTGCTAGTCGGACCAATCCTTAGAATCCGGCGGTTCTTAATAATAATGGTACCGCCATCAATGATGTTTAATGGAGTAATGATACAACCGTTGATTATTGCGAGATAACTAGTTTGCATAATGAAAAATAGTATACCATAAAATAAAATATCGAATCCGCCTCAGGCGGACGAATATCGAAGTAAGAATTAAAAGCATACCACGAAAACTCGAAATTTATATAACACGAAATAATTATTTCATTTAGCTTACCTTCGTGATTTCATTTTTTCGTGCTTTCGTGGTTAAGTCTTAGATTTCGGATTCCGACATTCGGATTTCCGCCTTAAATGAGTTTGTACTTGATTATAAGTGCTTAATTGTGCTATCATTCCCCATCAAGCTGAGATATTTAAATAGCAGTAGAGAGTAGTAAGTGGACCGTAGTTGGGGAAAAATCATTATTCGCCCTATCAACAGTCTACGACCTACGGATAACGAGCATTTATATGCTCTTCGGTTCCCGTAAAGATAAATCTACTGAACTGGTTTGGAATGGCGATTCTGTTTTCACCTTCGATTTAGTCCCTGCCGATGATTTGTATACTCGCCTATCCGGTACCTTAAAAGTTGTGCCGCGATATATCGCTCGCGATATTCCGGGAATCACCGGTATTAATCCTACCGAGCTTATTGGAAAACGGCTGGTTTTCATTGGCCGGTCAAGTTCTGGTAAAACCCGGGAAGCCATAGAACTCATCCGAAAAATCAATAGTTGCCAACGACAGAATATCTATGTGCTACGAACCTGTTTAACGGTCCCGATCGAGTTTCCAGAAGGGTTACCTACCTCAAATCTCGTTATTCTGATTGATGACCTCCCGCGATTACCGAGTACCGCTGCTTCGGAATCTATCTCTGAATGGCGACAGAAACTGCCGCCATTAATCGACCGGCTCCGTTCAACCATTGTCTGGTTTGAAAAACGGTCTTCAACTCCGATAACAGTCATAATAACTATCCGTGATGATGAATTTAAACCGTTAATCGATAAAGCAATCACCCGATGGTTTAAAGACCATTTTCTCGAAATCAACCTGCCGAATTTAACCGAAACACAGAATGCTGAAGCGATGGATAACCTCTGTGATGCACTAGAAATCCCGAAAGTCGATGACCGGCTTCGTGCGCAATTTGCTCATGATGGCGATGGAACATTCGACCGGTATGCGCAATTTTTCTCCCGCCGATCACGCGGGGCAAAAATCGTTGATATGGATTATCAAGAGTTTACCCAGAATAAAGATATGTTCTGGCACTGGATTCATCTTCGGCTAAAGAACGAAGAGCGGGCAATATTCCGGGTTTTAAGCTTGTTCCGGTTTTATAATATCCCGGCGTTTAAGCCGCTGGTAGTTAATTGGAGCCTCAACCACATTCCAGAATGTAAAGGAATGAAACCGCAGCAACTTGAATTAGTAGTCGATTGTCTTGCCCGGCAATATTTCAACCTCTGGGAGAACCGGATAAACTGTCATGATTCACGACTGAAATTTGAACCAGCACCTTTTGCCCGCGAATTGGAACCGATATCGCAGTTTATGATTCAATCCATCGCATCGGATAAATCTATTCGACCGATTCTATTAGGTGCATTAGTCGAACTCGGAGAAGCGGCTTATTTCCGGCATTTATATGATTTAGCGCAACAGATATTTACCACCATTTTAAAATATCATCCAAAACATCCGTTGGTTAATCTCGATTTGGCAATGGTCCACTGCGCGCTTGGAGCGCATCATAAGAAAAAATATCAGGCGGAATTGAAAACGGCAATCAATCTTTGTGAAACCGCATTAAATACCTATACAGAACAGCTTTTCCCTTATGAATACTCCCAAACCCAATATATCTTGTCGCTACTCTATACGGATTTGCCAAGTGGAAACAACGAAGAGAATTTACGGGTAGCGGTAGTCTGTTGCAAGAATGCGTTGCAATATTTCACGCGGAACGAATTCCCGGATAGATATGGCGCAATCCAAACCCAACTCGGGGTTATCCATCAGCAATTAACTCATCCAACCCGCGATGAAAATATCGCTTCGGCGATAGACTATTTTGGTGAAGCATTAAGTATTTTTACCCAGGGAATATTTTCAGAAGCATTTGCCTTTTCATCGATGAAATTGGGTGAAGCATATTATGAACTCAAACTCGGGAATAAGCCGGATAATCTTAAATTTGCGATGGATAACTATTTCGCTGCATTATTAGTCGCTACCCGACAGGCATATCCATTAGACCATGTTCATTTGCAGGTACTACTTGGAAAAGCATATTTAGATCTACCGACCGGTGAGATTAAAGAAAATGTCGGGCAGGCGCTGGATTGTTTCCGGGAAGCATTGACGGTTTATGTTCCGACCGAACAATCTGGAGAATATGCCAATGCCCAGTATTTGATGGGAATCGGGTTTACCAAGCTTCCGGGCGATAAAGTCAGGAATCTGCAAGCGGCCATAGAATTTTTCAAGAACTCTTTGAAACTCTATACTAAAAGTACGTTTCCGACAGAACATCTTCTCGCTACCGGTGCACTCACCAGTGCTGAGATGGAATTAGAACGAATCAAACACTAACGCGATTAATCGTCTCCCTAATTCTCGCTCTCCAAGAGAAATCATTGCTTCTAATTCTGCTGCTTTCGGTTGGGCGATTTGAAATTGAAGATTAGGTTCTTTCCGTAGGTGTTCTCGAATCAGTTTACTTTTTTTATTCAATTCCCATCGGGAAGCCATCGGCTCATTTTCAAATACTGTTCCTTTTTTCGGAATAAACGGTGTTATCGCAATAATCAGTTTCCCTGCTCGACCATACGGTTTACTCGCAACAAGGAGTGTATCCCGGAGTTTCTTCGATAAACTGATTAACGCTACAATATCCGCTTCGGTTTCATGCGGTAATCCAATCATAAAATAGAGCTTGATATTAAGCAAACCTATCGATACCGACCGCTCTACCAGATTGAGCAATGCGGATTCCGTTATCGGTTTTCCGATATAGTTACGGAGCGATTCACTTCCGGCTTCCGGAGCGAAAGTAACGGTTTTCTGTCCACTTTGTTTTAAGAGCTGTAATAAACTATCCGGCGCTTTATCGGCACGAAGTGACGCAAATGATACTGCTATCTTTTTATCGAGCATTTCAGCACAAAATTCTTTTATTTGCGGGTAATCGGCAATCGCAGTAGCGACTATTCCAATTCGGGGGTAAGTCTTCCCATCGGTAAACTGCCGTGACTGCTCGATTTGGGTTCGGAGATGTTCAAGAGACCGATACCGTACCGGAGCATAAAAACAACCGGCTAAACAGAATCGGCAGCGATAGGGGCAACCGCGACCCAGTTCGATCAGAAACATATTTTTAAATTCGGTATTCGGCGTTAATATCTGGGAAACGGTTGGATATCGGTTCAGGTCGGCTACCTGCAGTCGAGGAAGATGTTCCGCAGAATCCATAATATTGGGAACATAGATCCCCGATACCTGACTCAATTGATGTAAAATACCGGTTTTCTTTCCCGGTACCCGTGGTATATCATTGCTGCGGAGCCAGGAGTCAAGAAGCAGTTCGATAAGTTCTTCGGCTTCGCCAAGAACCACCGCATCGAGAATATCAGCTAACGGTTCCGGGTTGGCGGAAATCGCAATTCCACCAGCGATAATTAAGGGATATTGTTCCCCCCGTTCTTTTTGCAATAATGGGATTTGCGCCCGATGGAATAATCGGATTAAATTCAGATAATCCAGTTCAAACGATAATGAACAGGCAATAATATCGAACTCCGCCAATCGTTTACCCGATTCCAGAGAACAGGGCATCCCGGATTCGGATTGATCATAAAAGAACCGCTCGCAAACGAGTTCATCGCGAGCATTAAATAATCGGTATAAGGTATGTATTGCGAGATTCGACATTCCGACCGAATAAATGTTTGGATAAACTAAGGCGATGGTTAATCTGCCGATATGGGATTTCCGAATCGTACCTTGTTCGTATTGCAGAAGATTATGCGATGTCTCGGGAGGAGTATCGAGTTTTCGTTTCGCCATAGGGATAGATATTACTATTGGAATTTGAACCGGTCCGAGAGTAGCTATTACCCGATTTCGATTATTAAGTCTTGGTTATTCGTTTCTTGATAAACTAGTTTTAAAAAAGATATCAGCCAGTTTTTACCCAACCGGGCAATTTCGGTTTCAAGATAGGTTTTCGGAATAGTTATTTTCCCCTGATTATTCAGGTATGGATATAATCTCGATTCCGCATCGATCCGGGATAAAATATCCAGATTTGCTTCTTCGGCAAAATGCGCTCCGAGAGTATAGGTTCCGCCACCGTTCGTCGGTTTCTTCTTCGCCACCTGATTTGCTAGTAATTGGTATCGTTTCAAATCGAGTTTTGCAAATCGGGATGCAATTTCCGGCGCATAAGTCGGTTCCAATACCAAAGGGATGTTGAAAGCAACACTTAATTGCTGACATATCTCTTTGAGTTCAGAAAGAGTTTTTATTCCAAATCGGATTGCCGATTCTGATTGGTGTAATTGCTCGCCGGTAAATGCCTGTACCAATTCATTTAATCCGACAATACCTATCGCATAGACGATTTGCGGAGTTACTGCTAATGCAAGATCGTTCCGTGCTTGATCGGCCAACCGGGCGCCATAAATCCGATTGACTATTTGCTGTTTCTGCCGATGCGCTCCTACAATCAAATCAAGCTGTGATTGTAATAGGCAAAATAGGTATGTTTCAGTTTTATTCTGGCTGACAAAATAAGCTATTCGCGGAAGATTAAGCGAGATTTTATGGACCACAAATTCTGGAGTAGGAGTTTCGCCGCGATTTTTTACTATTCGAAGTTTTACATTGCTTTCTTTACATGTTTCGATGATATCTTCTATTACCGATAAAGTTAATTCGGACTCGGAAACAACCCAGTTCTTTTCAATAGTTGAAATCGAATTCCAGGATTGGGAATGTTGGTTCTCGATTTTATCATTAATTCCACAATAATAGCGGAATAAATATCCTTGCCCAATCTTTTCAAGTCCATGGAGATAAATGGTTCCATCGGTATGGGCAGCAATCACCTCTTGTGAAAATACTTTTGCAAAAGCATATTGTTTTGATAGCGATTCTATTACAATCTTATCGATCGATTTCTCTGGTTTAGTTTCCGCAGCGAAGAGTAGCTGTTCGAAATCATAGAGTGGGATGCCCAGCCGGGTATGCAATCGTTGCTCCTTTTCAAATCCGGATTCTAGGAGTTTCGCATTTACCAGTTCTCGGATAAGACCGGCGGTAATAACTCGGAGTTTCGATTCGATAATCTGAATCTCTACCTCTTTACTAATTCGGGCGGCAGTTTCTGGATTAAGTTGGGTCTCCCGGACTAAGGCATCGATAATCCGCTGCCGATTCCAGGCCATAATCTGGTCATCCGAAGTCCGAACTTGAAGAGACGAATCAATTTCAGGTTTCGGGCTTTTATCTTGCAACATCTCGGCTTGGGTAGAACGGGGTTCGGTTTGATTTCGTTGTCGAACACGTTGCCGTTCTGCGCGATAGAGGATAAACGATTTAACCGTCCGGGCGTGCCCGTTTTCAATAAGAACTTTTTCAATCGCATCTTGGACTTGTTCAACGTTCAGAAGCCCATCTTGATATGTTCTCGCTAGATAGAGAATCACCAAATCAGCTAACGAATCTGCCAACTCGGAATCTTTTCCCCCTACCGACTGTGCCGCCGCGAAAATCGCATTAGTTATTTTAGTTTTATCGAAATCGACGATAGTACCATCGCGTTTCTGAATCCGGCGAAACATCAGTTTCGGTTGGATCGACCGCCATGTTTCTTCTGGGAATAAAAAGTTATTATCTGGGTTTACCATAATTCTTTATATCGATTATTGAGAAAGCTATTATAGCGGAATTCAGGTTCTCTGAGATAGCGCTATCGGAAGAATATCTTTTCGAGTTTCAATTCCGGTATTCAAGATGGTTATAGTGACGGAGAAGGTTTAACCACAGGGCTATTATTTAATCTATTTAATAAACTTACCGTCTTTCTCTTTTACGTTTTTCAACAACAACCGATACTGAAGTTGTCGCCAATCCTGACGGAGTTATTAATCGCAGGATAACCGTTCTGCTTTTTCCTTCCATGGGGAGTGCTAGGATTCCAGAACATTTGAATTTATTCGGCTCTGATAATTCATAGACTCGAAATGTGTGTAGCGGTTCCTGTAATTCCGGTGTTTCCTTCGAAAACAGTGGTGGTCTCAAAAGGGGGATTGTTTCTGGGATAACGGTCCCTAATTCAGGTCGATTATCTTTAACAACGGTAATAGCCAGGTCCGTTTCTGCAATCGGGGTATTATCATTCCAAATCGCAATCATTTTTAACAGGTATGTTCCTACAGGTAATGGCCTTATCAGATATGCTACTTCTTGTCTATCTCCGGGATATAGTTCAAAATCAGGTTTAGGACTGAATCTGGAGGCTATATATGGGTCGCTATTCGGCATCGTTGGATTAACAAGTTTTAAAATATATTTTACTTGACCGTACCCTTGTGATTTCAACATCGTCTTCCCGAAATTGCGAATTTCGAAAAAAATCAAGGTGTAATTATTGGCTGAGAATCGATCGGTTAATTTCGGGATGAATTTTTTTGAATAGGTACCGGATTTATTGGCTGGAACGGCACCGAGATAGTTGAAAATAACATCAATATCTTTCGGGAATGCAGAAGTAGTATATACCCATTTGGATAAATATGCCGGATTCTCGAATGCGGTGGCTTCAACTGCTGCTTGCCCGATTCCGGTTAACTCATATTGTATCTGTAAATTTTCTTTCGGGGACACCGATTTCGGTACATTAAATTGAACAGTAATCTGGGCTGCGGTTAAGATAGCCGAATATATTTCTGATGGCATCGCTGGTGGCGGTGGAATTATCCATTTGCTTTTAGCCGGAGTAAATGGTGATGGTTTTTTAGGCGGTTTAGCTGGGATACTTGTTTCTTTAGCTACCGCAGTAGATATCTGGATGAGTATAACGCTAATAATTAAAAGAGCGGTAATTAGATTACGATAACGGTACACCATATCTTATTGGCAAGCTACTCTTTTATTTTCTCTGTGTGCTGCTGTCGAGCACAAAGGTTACTGGGCCATCATTTACCAATTCGACCTGCATCGACGCGGCAAATTCACCGGTTTGCACTTTAATCTGCTGTGCTTTAAATGAACTGATTAGTTGGTCGATCAATTTAATCGCCAAGTCGGGAGAAGCAGCTTCGGTAAAACTTGGTCGTCTGCCGCTATAGATATCCGCGCATAAGGTGAATTGCGAGACCAGCAACAGTTCCCCTTGAATATCCTTTAGCGACAGATTCATTTTCCCGGCTGGATCGGAGAAAATCCTTAATTCCGGTATCTTTTTCGCTAAATATGCGGCATCGGTTTCGGTATCGGATTTATGGGCGCCGACCAATACCAATAATCCTTGCCCGATTTGCGAAATGATTTTATCCGATACGCTTACTTGCGCTCGTTTAACTCGTTGGATTACTGCAACCATGGTAAAGGCAGTCCGAAGTCTAAAGTCCGAAGTCCGAAGTAACATAAGGAAACATCAAGATTTCAGACTTAGGACTAAAGCCTTAGGACTTAGGACTGTTTTTTTTGTTTGATGTTTCTACATACAGCATGCGAAGGTTGAACAGCAGTTCTTGGAACCCTTTTTCTTCTTCTGGAGCTAGATTCCCCTTGGTTTTCTCTTTCAGCATTTCGAGTAGATCGATATTAAACTTCGCTAAGAGCAAATCCGATTCGGTTTTATTGGTTAACGGATTCGGGATGACTCCTAACGACTGCATCGCCTGCGCGCCAAGGAGAAATGATAACTGCAGAAAACTGGCTTCCGGCATCACCCGGTCTTTCTCTTCCGGTTCGGTAGATTTTGTTTCTGGTTCTACTGGTTTTTGCGTTTCTTCTTTTTTATCTTCGTTCATAAATAAGGCAGTCTGAAGTCCGAAGCCCTAAGTCCGAAGTTATGGAATAGGGTATCCGACTCTAGACCGATAGTATTACTCTATGTAATCTGGTGAAAATGCGTGTAATCATTTTTAAAAATTATGCCAGATATTGCGGATTTATGCTAGCAAAGCTAACTATAAAGGAATTATTAAGTTATACAGGTTTAGGATAAGGTTGTTTTTGACAACATAAAAACGGGATGATTCATAGAGATGAAACTATTCCAATGAACCGACTGCAATATAAAGAGTAGTTGAATTATTAATTTCTGCAAGTCTCGAATCGGGTTCTAATACAGTTATTCTAACGCTGATATCTTTGAGATATTTCCCCTGTAACGGTATTTCGAATTCATAGAGTGATATTTTATCAAATGTCGCTAAATCGTTTCTTTGATACCGAGCATGTTTTATTGATGTTGCTACATCATAAAAAAGTAGTTTATCTTTCCGGAAAAATTCTATTTTAAGCTTTCCTTTATATTTATAACGTGATTCTATTCCATTCTGATCAACTAAAAAACCTAATTCATAGGGGTCAAGATAGCGTGGACTCAAATTATATGTTTTAGAGTAACCTTTTGTAGCAAACTCAAACTTGTCCTCTACAATAGGTTGATATAAATCATTGGGGGGCTTCACCATATGCACTAACCAGTTCATCTCAAGCTCCATAGGGAAGAATCCTCTTATTCCTCTGAATACGAGTGCCCAAGCAATAAGCAATATCAGTGCACATATTACAGCTTTTATTACTATATGTCGGATTTTTATAGACAGCGGTAAATCCTGCCATATAAAGATTAATCCTTTGATAAAGAAGAAAGCGCCAATGAAAGCGACAATACCAAAAGCAATAAGAATTAACATAGTCAATGTCATATCTCAAGTTTATACCATAACTTAAACTCATTAGGCAATAAAAGCTACCATATCACTTGACGCCGGATAGCATCGGTTTGTTATATGGTATAATTTAATATAACTTGAGTGATAATATTATTCTCCTAAGTTTATGCTTAAGACTTAGGACTTCGGACTTCGGACTGCCTTTCTTATGCATGAATATGGAATAGCAGAAAACATTTTAAAAACCGCGTTAGCGGAAGCGGCGAAACATCAGGCGAAAAAGATTGTTACCATTTATGTTCGGCTCGGTCAGATGAATTTCCTGAAACCGGAAGTTTTGCAAAGTGCATTCGAGATTGTCGCTAAAGATACCATAGCAGCTTCGGCTAAGACGGTCGTTGAAGAAGTTCCGGGTACCGAAATCAGAATTACCAACCTCGATATCGATTAACCGCCAACCGCAAGAAACTGAAGGAAGAGGGATGACCGCTTCGCTAGGATGAGGGATGAATCTTTTACCTCCTTCTTCCCTCCTCCCTCCCCCCTCAGTTTTTCGTTTTTGAGTCTTAGCGGCTAGTTTTTTTATGAAGCATCGTACCCACATCATCCTCCAAGGGGTAGTTCAAGGGGTCGGATATCGACCATTCATCCATCGGCTGGCAACCCAATTCGAGGTTACCGGCTGGGTGATGAATACTACCCAAGGGTTGGTTATCGAGGCGGAAGCAACCCCGGATATTTTAAACCAGTTTATCCACCAAGTTACTACTACCCACCCTCCTTTAGCGCAAGTTGAACAGATTATCCAAACCGAAATCCCAATAGTTAACGACCAGACTTTTATTGTCCATCCGAGCGAAAAAGCTACCGAACGAGCGGTGCATATCCCCGCAGATATTGCGGTTTGCGATGAGTGTCTATCCGAGATGCTCAATCCTACCGACCGCAGGTATCGATATCCCTTTATTAATTGCGTTAACTGCGGCGCTCGGTTCACCATCATTCGCGATATCCCCTATGACCGGAAACAGACCACCATGCAGAAATTTAAACTATGCCCGGAATGCGATACTGAATTCCATAATCTATCGCATCGGAGATATCATACTCAGCCGAATTGCTGTTCGGTTTGCGGACCACACCTAGAATTATTAGATATCAATGGGAAAAAAGTTAGAAGCCAAGACCCGATTGCGGATACCATAGCTAGATTAGCGCACGGTGAAATTATGGCAATTAAAGGGATCGGCGGATTTCATCTGGTTTGCGATGCCGGAAATAATCAAGCAGTTTTAAAACTCCGGGAACGGAAGCATCGGGAAGCGAAACCTTTTGCAATTATGAGTAACGATATTGCTGCTATCCGAGCCTATTGCGAAATATCTGCTGCAGAGGAGGAATTATTAATCAGCCCGCAGCGACCGATAGTGTTACTAAGGAAGAAAGGTCCATCAACCGGTATCGCAGAATCGGTCGCCCCGAATTTGAACAATCTCGGGGTAATGCTGCCGTATGCTCCACTACATCATTTATTATTTCAGAACGCGCCATATCTGGCGTTAGTTATGACCAGCGGTAACCTGAGCGATGAACCGATTGTGATGGATAATGCAGTTGCACTAGAAACCTTCCGTGGAATGGTTGATAGCTATTTAATGCATAACCGGGATATCTATAACCGCTGCGATGATTCGATTGCGATGGTGGTTGATAACGAGCCGATCATTCTCCGGCGGGCACGGGGTTATACTCCCCTTCCGATAAAATTACCCAACCCGGTACCGGATATTCTTGGCTGCGGAAGCGAATTAAAAAATACCTTCTGTTTAACGAAAAACCAGTTTGCGTTTATCAGCCAGCATATCGGGGATTTGAAAACCGCTGAAGCGTATACCTTCTATCAGGAAACTATAACTCGATTTGAGAAATTGTTCCGCATCAAACCGGAGATTATCGCGTTCGACTTACATCCGAATTATTTATCGACTCAATATGCGGTCGATAGGATATCCAACGCTAAGAAACCGATTCAAGGGATTCAAGTTCAGCATCATCATGCGCATATCGCCAGCTGTATGGCGGAAAATAAGGTTAATGAAAAGGTGATCGGTATTGCCATGGATGGAACCGGATATGGGACTGACGGCAATATCTGGGGTTGCGAATTCTTGGTTGCCGATCAAGCATCGTTTGACCGGGCTGGGCATCTGGCATATACTCCGTTACCGGGAGGAGATATTGCCGCAGTTGAAACATGGCGGATGGCGATTAGCTATCTCTATTCGATATATCAGGCTGAAATGACCAAACTACCTCTACCGCTATTGAAAGAGGTTGATGAAGAGAAACTAAACCTAATCTTTCGGATAATTCAGAAGAAAATCAATGCACCGCTATGTTCCAGCGCCGGGAGATTATTCGATGCGGTCAGTGCGTTACTCGGAATATGCTTGGAATCGAATTATGAAGCGCAAGCGGCAATCGAATTAGAAATGATAGCTGATGCATCGGTCACCGGGCATTATGGATTTGATATTTCGGAAGTAGAAGGAAAACAGGTTATCGACTGCAAACAAACCATAGTTGATATAATCGGAGATTTAAGGAAGAAGATCGATAAATCGATAATTTCCGGGAAGTTTCATAATACCATAGTAGCGTTTTCGATCGAGATGAGCAAAAAGATTCGGGAACAGACCGGATTGAATAGTATCGCATTAAGTGGCGGGTCGTTCCAGAATCGGTTAATATTATCTCGGCTGAATAAAGGATTAAAACAAGCCGGATTTAAAGTTTATACGCATCATATCATTCCACCAAACGATGCCTGTATCTCGTTTGGACAGGTTATGGTAGCAGAAAATCAAATTCGAAATTCGAATATCGAATATCGAAACAAAAAGATAATGAAACAATAAGGCAAATCCAAATAGTTTGTATTCTATTATTATTTTGTTTTATTGTTTCGAATTTCGGATTTCGATATTCGGATTTGCATTTATATGTGTCTTGGAATACCAGGGAAAATCATTAAACTTGAAGGGCAAACCGCAACCGTTGATATTGAAGGAGTTACCAGGGAGGTATCGTTGCAGTTACTGGATAATGTCGCGGTAGGCGATTGGGTGCTCCTTCATTCCGGGTTCGCTATCCAAAAAATGGATGAACAGGAAGCTAAAGAAACTCTAACCCTGCTCCGGCAGGTAGCCGAACTCGATTCTGAATAACTAAAGAACATAAGAACGAAAGAACGAAGGAACAATAAGGATTTATTTTGTTTAAGTTCATCATTTCTTCAGTTCCTAAGTTGATTTTTTAGAGCGGAGAGGTACCAGAGCGGGTCAAAGCCGCTCTGGTTATACCCTAGTAGCGGTATAAATATGGATTTTTAGCGTTACTCTATATAAATCAATAGACTATATGGGAAAAAAGTAGTTAAATGAGTTAAATGAGTTACGACAAAAGAATATGCAGTAGTTCGGTAAGGGTAAAGGAGTGAGTTATGTAGTTGGGTAAAGTGGTTGGTTTAAAAACAAACTACCCAAGACTAACAACTTAACCCACTACCTTACCTTTACCTAACTCCGAATCTAATTTAGCTTATTCACTTATTTAACCTATTTAACTAGGTTTTTAGCATATGCGATTTATCGATGAATATCGGGATGTAGCATTAGCGAAAGGGATTTTACCCCAAATTGAAAAGTATGCGAACCAGATTGGGCATAAAATCCAGTTCATGGAAGTTTGCGGAACCCATACGGTCGCAATCTTCAAATATGGTATTCGGGACTTGCTCCCGAAAAATATCAGGTTATTATCCGGACCCGGATGCCCGGTATGCGTTACCGCTCCGGAAGATGTGGATGCGGCAATCGAACTCGCTAAACTCGAAAATATCATTTTAGTTTCCTTTGGAGATATGCTTCGTGTTCCCGGGTCGGTTTCTTCGTTGCAAGAGCAGAAAACCGATGGGAAAGAGGTTAGGATTGTCTATTCCTGTTTAGATGCATTGCAGATAGCGGAACAGAACCCGGATAAGAAAATAGTCTTCTTTGCGGTAGGATTCGAGACGACTTCTCCAACTATAGCGGCTACCATCCAAGTTGCTGAACAGAAGAAAATCGATAATTTCTATATCTATTCCGCACATAAACTTATCCCGCCGGCGATGAAAGTGCTTTTAGAATCAGGTGAGGTGAAGATAAACGGATTCATCTGCCCGGGGCATGTTAGCGCTATTATCGGTACCCAGCCATATCAATTCATCATTGAACAATATGGCGTTCCATGCGTAATCACTGGTTTCGAGCCCTTGGATATTTTGCAATCGATTTTGATGTTGTTGGAACAAATCGCTATCAAGAAAGCAGAAGTAGCGATTCAATATCGGCGGGTAGTTAAACCGGAAGGGAATCCAAAAGCTATCAAAACTTTATATCAGGTTTTCGAGCCGGCAGATAGCCCTTGGCGTGGATTGGGAGTTATTCCTGATAGCGGATTGCAATTAACCATACCATATCAGCGATATAATATAACAGAGGTCTTGCCGGAAATTCGTCCTTCATCCCTCATCCATCGTCCCACAAAATGCCGGTGTGGCGAAGTGCTTCGTGGAGTAATCATCCCACCAGACTGTGCGTTATTCAGGAAGAAATGTACTCCGGAGAATCCGATCGGTCCTTGTATGGTGTCTACCGAAGGCACCTGCGCTGCCTATTTTAAATATCAACAATAGAATCAACGCTTTTCCATATCCTTTACCTCTCAATCAAAATCAGATTGGCAGCCTGCCAATTTGATCGTCTCCTCTCTTATTCTGCTGATAACATACCTAATATCAATAAGCAACCTAAATCCAGTAAATATTATGAAATAAAACGGCGGGTAGTTGTGTCTCTAATTATTAAGAACCCATGCATAAACCCGAGTTATTTGAGTAATTATTGGAAGCTTGAAGTCGGTTTATTCGTATTATTATATAAAGGGATTGAATAAAGCTAGGTTTGTATTTGTTTAGGTATAAAGAGATGAATTAATAAATTCAAATTATTTTGCTGAGGATATAAACCAAATATACATCTTATTCGTCTTTATGTTTAGGGGGAGAAGGTAAGGGTATTGAAATATGTTATTTTGCCTTGAAGTTATAGCCGAAAGTCAACCTTAACCGCTCTCGCAAAGTATATATACATAGTTATGATTCTATGAATTAATAGAATGGTGGACACGATCAATAATATAAGAATCCTTATGAGAAACATAAAATCGCAGTAACCGATACATCAATTAATTAAATTTACTAAATTTAAATAAGGAGGTAGCTTTATGTCTCAAGTGTCAAGACCTTTTGTTGTGGTTTTATTAGTTCTATTAAGCATAGCAAGTGCGGGTCCAGTGCTAGCCGATGAGTCGGAAGTTCCTTCTGCAATAATCTCGGAAACATCGGCATTACCCTCGGAAATATCGATATCGGATGAAAATAATATTACCCATAATGCCACTGAAGTAACGGGGCAAGCTGCACCACTGAATCCGGCGTTTATACAATATCAAAAAGATTATGCCGTTGGCCAGATAAAACGGTTTACCGCGAATGGATTTCGATTGGGACATATTCCTTCGCCATTAGATTTATCCCACTTAAAATCTCAATCGCCGGTGTCCGCAGCAACGTTTGCTTTACCGGCTTCATATGATTGCCGGACCGCAGGGAAAGTTTCCGGGGTAAGAAATCAAGGTAGTGCGGGAAGCTGCTGGGCATTTGCTACCTATGGCTCGATGGAATCATGTTTATTACCAAGTTCAAGCTGTGATTTCTCGGAGAACAATATGAAAAATCTGCTGAGTGCTGCGTATCCGGAAGGATTCGACCGCGCGCATAGTGATGGCGGTAACTGCCTTATGTCATCCGCATATCTATTGCGATGGACCGGCCCTCTTGCGGAAAGTGATGACCCTTATAATGCGACAAGTGGAGTCTCACCAACCGATAAACCGCCAAGAAAACATATTCAGACAATAATATATCCCCCGGCGCGAGCAAATTTAATCGATAACGGTACGCTGAAACAGCTGGTTCTAGATTATGGCGGGATCGATAGCAGTATCTATTACGACGATTATTATTATAACGATACTACGCATGCCTACTATTTTTATGGTTCGTCAAATAATAATCATGATATTACCCTCGTCGGGTGGGACGATAATTACTCCGCGACTAATTTCAGTCCGGCTGCACCAGGAAACGGGGCGTTTATCGCAAAAAACAGCTGGGGTACTTCTTGGGGACAGAACGGTTATTTCTATATCTCTTATTTCGATGTTAATATCGGAAAAGAGAATGCCCAGTTCCGGTATGCAGAATCAACGACAAATTACGTTCGAGTATACCAATATGATCCTTATGGATTGGTTGATACCTATGGTTTTGGAAATACTACCGGCTGGTTCGCGAATATTTTTACGGCGAAAGCCAATGAAAACATTGCTGCAGCCGGTTGGTATGCCCAGATGCCGAATACCGCATATGAGATTTCGGTATATAAAACGCCGAATTCCGGTCCGATAAACACCGGCGGGGCGGCGTTGACCAAAACCGGAACAGTTACCGAAGCCGGTTTTGTTACCATCCCATTTGGCAGTACCGTTTCGATTTCTTCCGGACAACGGTTTTCGGTGGTAGTTAAAGCTACTACCCCCGGCTATTACTATCCTATCCCAGTTGAATATCCGGAAACAAATTATTGTAGTAAAGCGACTGGAAATCCGGGAGAGAGTTTCATCAGTAGTAATGGCAGTACCTGGTCGGATATTAGCGCGGCTTATAAACCGAAATCGAATGTTTGCTTGAAAGCATATACAAAAGCCGGAACTCCAGCGCCGAAAGTAATGAATAGTTATGGCCAGTTTTCTACTGCCAGCGATACCACTAAATGGTATTATCAAGTTTACGCCGACGGTAGTGGTCCCGGAACGTTAGCTTGGGTATCGAGTTTCACCGGTCAGACCGGAGTAGTCCGATTCAATCAATCTGCCGGACAGAAAGCAAAACTAAGCCAGACGTTCTCGGTTCCTAGCGCAGGATGGTATACCGCAAAAGCGAAAGTCGCAACTGATGTTACTGGTACCTCAAAGCAACCGAAGATTTATCTGTATTTACAGGAAATGAACTCAAGCGCTGCGATTATCGCTTGTGCCAATGAAGTCATCGCTTCCGGTGGCGGTGGATTCAGTCGTGCCAGCACCTGGAAAAACCTGGAAGTATCCTATTATGCCAGCGGTACTTGTTTAGGTGTACAGGTAGTCGGGATTAATCCGAGCGGAAGTGGAACAAACGGCAATATTTATTTCGATGATATTACCGTTACCCCTACCGCACCTGAAGGATTTACGGGGTCCAGTGTAACCATTACCAATTATAGTTTTACCACGACTACTACCTGTTGGATGGTAGAAGTGTATGCTGATGGAACCGGGCCTGGGACTTGGTGCTGGTGTACCGGTTGTAATGGTCGTAATGGTTTGATGCACGGGATGCAGGCTGGCGGCGAGAAAGGGAAGGCCAGCCAAGTATTGAATTTACCGAGCAGTGCGGATAAGAATGCATATGTCTCAATCTGGGTAAACAGTGGCGCCGCTTCAATCGATAACTCCCAGAAAGTATATCTGTATTTATATAGTTACAATACCGGATATGGTAAGGTTATGGAAAGTGGCAATGCGGTATTATATTCCGGATATTGGACTCCGGGGACATGGAGAGAGTTGAAATTCGGATATACACCGATGAGCATATATAATGTGGTCCAGTTTATCGGAATCAATCCATCCGGGAAACCGACCCAATCTATTTATTTCGATTTGATTACCATAAAACAGGAGAGTTAGGGGGTGTAGTTCTTAGTTTACCCAACGAAACGTTAACAAGCAAGTATTACATAAAAGCAGATTCATTAATCGTGAATCTGCTTTTTTTTTGCTTGATTATCTCAGGTAAACCATTTTTCTCATTTATACCATTATTTTTTCTTTCTTATTTAAAATATCCTTTTTTTATTTTACCTTGACAAATAAAATCTCAGTGTGCTACAAAATAGGGTATGAAAATATTTCGGTAAACACTAAAATGCAAACTTCTTTTGGGAGGTATCGTTATGAAAAACTTTACTATTAGTATGCTGATTGTAGCGATAGTTTTATTGAGTATGACTAGTGTAGCCCCGGTAATAGCTCAAGGATTAATTATAACCACTGAACCGATTCCGGGAATCCCGGTATCTCCGGCGCAAATCGCGCCTGCGGATATCAAACCCAACTCGAAATCAATATTAGCGTTAGGGAATTTAACTCCCTATGCTCCTACCGGGTGGTCGGATAAAATTGTGGTAACCAGTAGTGTATCGAATTTAACGACTGATGGCACCGTGTATGCCAATCAAACGAGTTATATCAGCTGGGCAGTAATCAATAATGGTACCGGCAATATCCCGTCGGCAATCCGGTTTTATGTCTATCTATATATCAACAGTAATTTTACTACCGGTTGGTACGGTGATGGCCTATATGCCGGGTATTATCTTTATGTCACCGGATATCCTTATGTATTTACCACCATTGGTAATAATACCCTTCAGATAGAAGCTGATCCTACCGATGCTGTAATTGAAAGTAACGAAACGGATAATAGTTATAGCCGGGTAAAATCGGTTAGTGGCGGCGGACCGAGCATTCGCATCAGTCCAACCAAACTCGATTTCGTTAATATCGCTAGTTTCATCGGAACCTCGAGTCAAACCGAGCCGGAAACAAAAACCGTGAATGCGCCAACCGGTACTGAAGACTTAATTGGTCAAGTTGCGCCATTAAATCCGGCGTTTGAACAATATCAAAAAGACCTGGCGATGGGAAACATTAACTATTTCACGGCAAATGGATTTCAGTTAGGACATATTCCAGCACCATTAGACTTATCGCATCTGAAAGTTAAATCGGCAGTATCGGAATCGGTATTAGCGCTACCGAGCGCCTATGATTGCCGGACTGCAGGTAAAGTTACCGCAGTAAGAAATCAAGGTAGTGCCGGAAGTTGTTGGGCACATGCGACCTATGGTTCGATGGAATCATGTTTGCTCCCGGGAGCGACCTGGGATTTCTCGGAAAATAATATGAAGAATCTGCTGAGTTCTGCGTATCCACAAGGATATGACCGGGCAGCATCAGCCGGCGGAAACTGTTTTATGGCAACCGCTTATCTCACCCGATGGACAGGTCCGATTTTAGAGACCGATGATCCTTATAACGCCACCAGCGGAACTTCGCCAACCGATAAACCGGTCCAGAAACATATTCAAAGTGTTTATTACCCACCATCGCGAACCGGGGCAACAGATAATGCTACCCTAAAACAACTGATTTTAAGTTATGGTGGTATTGATAGCGGCATGTATTGGGATGATGCTTGTTATAATGCTACCAACTATGCTTATTATTATAGTGGGGCTTCGAGCGATAATCACGATATCACTGTTGTCGGCTGGGATGATAATTTTTCGGCAAGTAAATTCAGTCCAGCCGCACCGGGGAACGGTGCATTTTTAATTAAAAACAGCTGGGGTACTTCTTGGGGACAGAATGGATTTTTCTATCTGTCATATTATGATAGTAATATTGGGATAACCAACGCCCAATTCCGATATACCGAAGCAACAACTAATTATACCCGGGTATATCAATATGACCCATATGGTTGGATTAATTCTTACGGATATGGAGGAACCACCGGCTGGTTTGCAAATATATTCACTGCTTTAGGAGAAGAAAATATCGCTGCCGTTGGCTGGTATGCTGGAGCACCGAATACCGTATATGAGATTCGGGTATATAAAACCCCGGATTCTGGCCCGATAAATACCGGGGGTGCCGCATTAACTAAAACCGGGACTGCTACCGAATCAGGTTTCGTTACCATCTCACTTGGTACCACGGTAACCGTCTCTTCCGGGCAGCGATTTTCAGTCATGGTCAAAGCAACCACCCCGAATTATAACTATCCGATACCTATCGAATATCCGGTATCAAATTATTGCAGTAAAGCGCGCGGGAATCCGGGAGAAAGCTATATAAGTGGTAACGGAACTACCTGGTCGGATATCAGTTCAAAATTCACGGCGAATTCGAATGTCTGTTTGAAGGCGTATGCGAAGTCGGTTGGGCAATCTTCAAACTCCCAGAAGTTTACGGTGTATAATGACGGAAGTGGCACCTTATCGGTCACCAATATAAGTAAAACTAATAATAAATCTTGGATTACGTCAATTGCACCAACTTCGTTTAGTGTGCCGGCTGCAGGGTCGCAACAAATCACCGTAACTGTCTCTGCCTCTGGATTATCGGTAGCAAAGGATACCGAATTATTAAAAATCTGGTCGGATGATACCTTACATAATCCTTACTCCGGTCCGACAGTTACTATCTCCGGAACTCCGAAAATATCAACCATGAATAGTTATGGCCAGTTTTCTACTGCTGGCGATACCACTAAATGGTATTTCCAAGTTTATGCTGACGGCAGTGGTCCCGGCAGCTTATCCTGGCTCCCGAATTTTGCCGGGCAAACAGGAGTTATTCGATTCCAGCAAGCAGCCGGAGAGAAAGCGAAATTAAGCCAGACGTTTTCAGTCCCCAGTGCGGGATGGTATACCGCTAAAGCAAAAGTCGCAACTGATATAGTACTTACTGCAAAACAACAAAAAGTCTACCTATATCTGCAAGAGATGAACTCCAGTAACGCGATTATCGCCTGTGCCAATGAAGTAGTCGCTTCTGGTGGCGGTGGATTTAGTAGTGCCAGCTCTTGGAAGAACCTTGAAATTTCATATTATGCCAGCGGAACCGGTTTGGCGGTACAGGTGGTCGGCATCAATCCCAGCGGTAGCGGAGTAGTTGGTAGGATATATTTTGATGATATTCTCGTTACCCCAACCGCACCTGAAGGATATACCGGCTCAAGTGTTACCATAAGCAATTCTAGTTTCACATCGAATACTGCCGGTTGGACGATAGAAGTCTATGCTGATGGTACCGGTCCCGGTACGTGGAGCTGGTATACTGGTTGGTATGGTCGATCTGGATTGATTAAGGGAACGCAAGCTGGCGGCGAGAAAGCGAAAATCAGTCAAGTATTCAGCTTACCGAGTAGTGCGGATAAGAACACCTATGCCTCGATCTGGGTATGTAGTGGTGCATCATCAACCGCAAATACCCCAAAAGTATATTTATATCTCTATAGCTACAATGCGGGGTATGGTAAAGTTATGGAAAGTGGAAATGCGGTAGTATATTCCGGATTATGGAATCCTACACAATGGAAAGAAATAAAGTTTGGGTATACCCCGATGAGTATTTATAATGTAGTTCAGTTTATTGGGATAAATCCATCTGGGAAACCAACTCAATCGATCTATTTCGATTCGGTAGCAGTGAAACAAGAATAATTAAAATAGTAACTAGAAGATAGAAGATAAAATAAACAAATAATCAGATTGCCGAAACTGGTAATCTGATTGTTTTATCTATTGATGATGGCTTGACAGTAATCGCTATCCTATGGTATTTTAATAGCTGAAATATAGCAGAATCTGGCCGTTTAATCCCTTGTTATATTTAGTCTTACCTGTTCCGGATGCGGGAGTAGTTCAGTTGGTAGAATACTACCTTGCCAAGGTAGGTGTCGCGGGTTCGAACCCCGTCTCCCGCTCCATCCTCTTAAAAATTCATTTCAAAATGCAAAATTAGCATTGCAATCCGCCTAAGGCGGATAAATTTAAAATGTATTATATGGTTTTAAGCCAATCGAGTGTTTTGGTAAGCCCTTCTCTTAACGAGATATGCGAGTAGCCAAGTTCGAGTTCGGCTTTTTTTGAGGTATACGTCCAGTCATGTTTATAAATCTCGATAGTACCGTGAGTGTTTTGCGGGGTACGGTTAAAAAGATAGGCTGCCAGCTCTTCGCCAGTAGCAACTAATCCAGCCAGCCAATAGGGGATATGCCATTTTGGCGCTGGAACACCGGATAATTCTTCTAGAAGCTTAATAAAAGCTAACATACTTGCATTTTCTCCACCCAGAATATACCGAGACCCGATGATTGCCCGTTCTAATGCAAGGATTTGTCCATTAACCACATCATCGATATAAACATAATTCCATTGTTTAGAACCATCTCCAAGCATTCCGGGTAGTTTCCGATGTAAATATTGCTGGATTAAACTAACCACAATATTCCCTTGGGTTAATTCACCAGGCCCATAAATCACTCCGGGATATAAGATTACCTGAGCCCCCTCTTCAATACTATATCTCCGGGCGAGCTGATCTGCCAGATACTTGGTTCTTTCATAATCATTATAGAATTTCCGGGGATAGAGAACATAATCTTCATCGGCAATGGTTCCATCAGTAGGACCAAGTGCCATAAACGATGAAGTATAAATCACTTTTTCTATTTTACATTGTTTTGCACATTCAAGTATGTTTCCCAATCCTTCGATATTAACTCGGTCGAATTGGAGTCGATCCCGTAACCACGTTTTAACCATGGCGGCGATATGGAAAACATATTGGCAGCCATCCATAGCTTTTAATACCGAAGTTTTATCGGTAATATCGCCTTTTACCAATTCAACCCCAAGATTGGCTATAGCTTCCGCACGATTAACGTCTCGAACTAAAGCACGTACCGGATAATTCCGATTTCGTAGTTCAATAACAAGCTTTTTACCTAAAAAACCGGTTGCGCCAGTGACTAGAATCATAATTAATTATGGTTATATAAGGATTATTTCGTTTCGAGTTTTGCGGTACAATAAGCATAAAGTGCATCGTAGATAATTAACTCTTTATCTAGAATTTCATAGTCATCTTTACAGATTTTACTAAATCCGGAGGCAATTGCTTCCAATCCCGGACCTTCAGATGCACTATCTCGGTCAGAAGGAATATCGGCTGCATGTACTATTTTCGCTAATTCCAATACTGCCGGGTCAATGATGTTATATTTCTTGATTATCGATTCAAAACTACACTGTCTATCATGATGGCCAAGCTCGACTCCCGGTGCATCAAACGGTATCCCTTCAGTTTCATTAATCTTATCAGCTGGAACGAAAATGAATTCTGCTTGTGGGTCGATATATTTCTTTATCAACCACGGACATGCTACCCGATCAACTTTAATATGTTCTCTAGTAACCCATCGCATATATCTCTCCTCTATAGTATTGTCAAATATAATAACTTGACCTGATGCATTATGGTATACTATTTAGAAACTAATACCTAAACTTATATTAGAGTTAACAGTATATTTCAAAGAATTTATATGGTTATTATTAAAAATAACCAATAAATTATTTAAGAGCAACATCAAATTCGGTCAAGCAATAATATTTGACGTATTTATCAGTTCCTATTATTCAGCAAACGGTGGCGGTTTTATTCCTTTTAGACGAATATACACAAAAAGCTGTGCTCGATGATGGATCATATGGTCTCGCATACCCCACATAAGCATACTGGTGGTCATTTCTACTCCCCAAGGGGTTTTAATCATCTTGTTTAATTGTTCTTCTGATATTTCTTCAAGGGTAGCAATGCTTTGTTTATGTGCCGTTTTTAGTAAATCTATAATTTCCTGTTTGGTCTTATAATTTTCTGCTGGATATTTGTTTCTAGGCCAAGTTCCAGTTTTAATCAAATCGGTAAATCCAGCTTCCGCGCCGATAATATGAAACAGTAACTCCTTAAAACTGAATATTTCTGGGGTTGGTTTGAAATCGTAATCTTTCTCATCCATGGATTCTGCTACTTTAACTACTCCTTTAAAAAATGCTTCTACCCGGGCAATATAATTTTGTATCTCTTGATTCATAGATAAGAATCCTCCCTTAATAAATTTAGTTTTGTTACCAAAATAGTAATAATTTACGTTTTATACCGGAGATATGACGAGGGATATCCGATATCCCTCGTCAAAGCACAACTTTGCTTCAATGGAAATAAAGATTCAAAAAAGTTTGGTAGTGCTCCTGTTAATTGATTATTGTAATTTAGATTTATGTATATGAGCAAACTGCAAATATTACAGTTTGCTCGTAACCTATATATGAATCAATAATCTATATAATTTTACTTTATTAGAAAATCTTTAAACAACTATATATAAATATAGCTATATTGAACTATATAGGCATAATATATATTGATAATAAAAGAGTTACAGTTTAAATAACTTCGAAATAGTTATTTCTTTTTTCTAGATGATTTCGTTTGCTTAACAAATTCAGCTTGTATTTTTTGTTTGGTTTCAATCGGGTCTTCAACAATAATTTTCGAACCGCCTAGAATATCTAAAAATCCAAGTTCGCTATAATACCGCGGGACAATATGCATATGAAGATGTTTAATACTCGCACCGCTAGCTTCTCGAATATTATACCCGATAGTAAATCCGCTTGGTTCATAAATCTGTTCAAGAACGCCTAATGATATATTCTGTAATCGATTTAGCTCTTTAACTTCTGTAGGAGTCAAGGCTCTTGGGTCTACAATATGCCGGTTTGGGAAAAGCATTAAATGCCCTGGATTATATGGGAATAGGTTTAGACTTATAGAGAAAAGTTTGGTCTTATATATGGTTAGATTAACTACCTTAGGTGAGTTATTTAATATATCGCAAAGAATACAACCCGGATAATGTCTTCGTTGATGTATATATTTCCGTTTGCCAGGAACAAAAAGGTGTTTTTTTAACATAACTTATTTAAAATCAATATTTATATATTATTTTCCAAATGGAAAATAAATATATTGGGTTTAGCTGTCAAGCTGTTATTATATTAATAGTCGAAATCAAGAAAATTAAACCTTCTTAACCCCGAACCGATCAAGTAATCGATCGAGTTCATCCAGGGTATGAAACTCTATTTCGATTTTACCTTGTTTCCCATGAACATATACCCTAACCTTGGTTCCCAGAGTTCGTTGTAATTGATCTTCTAGTGCAACAACTTCAGGTTTCGGTAAAGGTTTAGTTTTTTTAACGCTCGGTCCAGAAACCAGCTTCTTAACATAATCTTCTGTCTGCCGGACCGATAACTGATGATGGATAACGAACTGCGCCCCATCTTCTTGAGCTTTTATTGAAAGTAACGATAATAAAGCTCTTGCATGTCCCATTGATAATGTTCCACGTGAAACATTATTCTGGACCGATTCAGGTAACTGCAATAATCTCAATATATTAGCCACTGAAGACCGGTCCTGGCCGATTCGTTTAGCCACTTCTTCTTGAGTTAAACTGAATTGATCGATTAATCGCTGGAATCCTTTAGCCTTTTCGATCGGATTCAAATCATCCCGCTGTAGGTTCTCAATCAGTGCTAATTCTAGCGATTCTTCATCATCAACCTCTTTAACAATCGCTGGAATAATCACTAAGTTCAGCTTTAATGCTGCTCGATATCGCCGTTCTCCGGCAATAAGTTCATAACCTCCATCAACTTTCCGAACATGTATTGGGCTAATTACCCCCTTTTCAGCAATAGATGCCGTTAATTCAGATAAAGATTCTTCAGAGAAATCAGAGCGCGGCTGTAATCGATTCGGTTTAATACTTGAAATCGGCAGGTTAACTAATCCGGTAGATTTCGTTTCAGTTTCAATAACACTAGTAAAATCAGTCTTTTTATCGGTAGGAATTAATGCTGATAATCCTTTACCCAACCCTTGTTTCTTCACGTTCAATCACCTCTTGAGTTAATTTTATATAAGCTTCTGCTCCGGAAGAACGAAAATCATATATAATTATCGGTTTTCCGAATCCCGGTGCTTCGCTTAATCGAATCGATCGGGGAATAACGGTATTAAACACCTGAGAGCTGAAATGTTTCTTAACATCATCGGCGACCTGTGCGGCTAGATTGGTTCGACCATCATACATGGTTAATACAATCCCTAAAAAAGATAATTCAGGGTTTAATGAGGTTTTAACCAGATCTATAGTAGCTAATAACTTAGCGAATCCTTCTAACGCATAATATTCGCATTGTAACGGTACCAGGATTTTATCTGCAGCAACCAGAGCATCAACGGTTAATAATCCTAATGAAGGCGGAGTATCGATTAAAATATAATCATACACGTCGCGCAGGGGATTAATCTTTTCCCGGAATAGGTATTCGCGACGATCAACATCCACCAATTCGATTTGCGCTCCATTAAGCTGGTCGTTTGAAGGAATTAAATCAAGAAGAGGTATAATTGTCTTAATTATTAGCTCGGTTGGAGCAATAGAATTTATCAGAAGATCATAAACGCTTTTCTCGATATTATTTTTTTCGATACCTAATCCGCTAGTAGCGTTAGCCTGCGGATCTATATCAATCAATAGTGTCTTTTTACCAGCCGCAGCAAGGCATGCAGCTAGATTAACCGCAGTGGTAGTCTTTCCGACACCACCTTTTTGATTAGCAATAGCTATAATTCGGGGCATAAATTCAAAAAATCAGAACTCTATTATCTGCAACCAACTAATGTTCCACGTGAAACATTTTTGATTAAATATGCTGATAAATGAGCAAATAACTATAAAATAAAATTTAAGATAACATAGGATAACAAATTTGTCTAGTAGAAATAATTAAAATTAATAAATATATTAGATTCTAGCGATTGGAGTAGCAGGATAGAGTAAATAAAAATAAAAAAGAAAAGCTCGGTATCTGACAGAGGGATTTGAGGGGAACACGCTCTATTTGAAAAGATTTCGTACCCGGCAAAGGTACTTTTTTTCAGTCAGGCCGAGCTTTATTGCAGCAATATAATTATATTATTGAAATGAATACTTTCTAACTTTTAATTGACTAATCTAACGTGGAGGATGCTAGTCCCATTTTTATAGCAATGCCCTTTTTTAACGCCACCGAATCCTTTGGCTTTTTGCATTGCTTCGAGAATATTATTTGCTCGAATGAGAAGGCGCCGCTCAATAAAACGTCCAGAACCAACATGCCCTCCCTTAACCAAACAATGATATATATGCAAACTCTCACCCCCTTCGGTAACAATTATAAAGCAATAATCATACCAAATAGCATATAAAACAACAAAATATATCATAACACTAATATTATCAGTTGTTTATAAAAATATACCAATTAAGTGTATAAATGGTTAACAACAATATGTGTAAGATAATTAGACAGTACCGTTTAGTTTATATACAATTCTGTTTAATTTAATTTTGATTGGAATAAAGAAAGTAATTAACCAAAAGAAGAAGAGATTTCAGGTTTATTGAGATTGAATTTCTTGATTTTTTCGTAAAGGGTAGTTCGGGTAAGACCCAATTGGGTAGCGGTTTTGCTAATATTCCACCCATTAATATTTAAAGCATGTAGAATATATTTTTTCTCGATTTCTTCTAAAGGAAGAATACGAGACATCGTTTGCGGTTCATTCATAATATCCGATATCGATTCTCCGGCATCTAAGGCATGCAAATCCGCTGGTTCAATAATGTTCGTAGTGGCCATAACTACAATCCGCTCAATCATATTTTCCAGTTCTCGAACATTACCAGGCCAATCTTTCGATCGGAGAATTTCCATCGTTTCGGGAGATAATGTAATCGCACCAGCCTTATCATATTTACGCAAAAAATGCGCCACTAAATATGAAATATCTTCTGGTCGCTCTCGTAAGGAAGGCATATGAATCGGAATAACATTAAGTCGATAAAATAAATCTTCCCGGAATCGTTTTTCGCTAATCGCAAGATGTAAATCCTGGTTGGTGGCGGCAATAATCCGAACATCAACTTTAATGGTCTGATTACCACCTACTCGTTCGAATTCCCGCTCCTGAAGAACGCGAAGTAGTTTCAGTTGCAGTACCGGGCTCATATCTCCTATTTCTTCCAAAAAAATCGTGCCGTGATTAGCCGCTTCAAATCGACCAATTCTTCGCGCAGTCGCACCGGTAAACGCCCCTTTTTCGTGCCCGAATAATTCCGATTCCAATAATGTTTCCGGAATCGCATTGCA
Source organism: bacterium (assembly GCA_041946755.1). Lineage (GTDB taxonomy): Bacteria > UBP4 > UBA4092 > JAOAEQ01 > JAOAEQ01 > JBHGBB01. Next base: position 33,902 of record JBHGBB010000003.1, read on the forward strand.
ATTGACCACAATAAACGGTTGGTTTTTCCGGGGACTATTCTGATGGATGGTTTTAGCAATTAAGGTTTTCCCGGTACCATTTTCCCCTGTAATAAGCACTGTTGAATCGATCGCTGCGGCCAACCGTGCTTTCCGAACCACTTCCTTCATTTTCGAGCTACTTCCAATAATTCTCAATCCGCTTGCAGTAGTATCTACTATGGAACTGGTCGGCGAAATACCGGGTTTAACCATATCGAAAGTAAATGAAGCACCTTCCATAAAACTAATAAATTCGCTAAATTCTTTGGTTGTTGGAGCTTCTTGGTCTTTAGCAGTATTAGCGAACCCATGTTTTGCATAAATCAAACCCAGATTATAAATTGCATTTGCATTTCCCGGTTCTCTTCGAATAATCTCATTAAACTGCTCGATTGCTTTTTGGATTTGACCGGATTTATAATAAGCAATTCCTAAATTGTTGCGTGTCGATAAGGTATCCAAAACGCTCGGAGTCAACTCGATTACCCGTAAATACGCACCAATTGCTTTTTCAAAATCATTGATTCCCAGATAACAATCACCTAATGCCTGATATGACGCTACCAAATATGGGTTTAACCGGATCGATTCTTGTAAATCGACGATAGCTTCTTTCGGAACCGCATTTCGGGATCGGGCTAATCCTAAATAAAAATAAATATCTGCAATGAATAAATTTTGTTGCGGATAGAACAAACCAAGATAATATTTGTTCGGTTTATATTCATTTTTTAATTCTAACGCTGCTTTAAATTTATCAATCGCCTGATTAACCTCACCCCGATATAGGGAGATTAAACCAAGATTAAAATAAAGATCAACCGATTTATAGTTTAGTTTTTCCGCCTGTTGATATGCTTGATACGCCTGATGATGTTTTCCGGAATGCAGATAACAATGACCGAGATCACAAAATAGATGCGGGTCGTTCATCTCAGGATAGTCTTTCAGAATTTTCTCATATAACTGGGTGGCTTTTTCATAATCACCCAGCATAAACAGATGCTGCGCTTGCTGATATGTTGAAGAGGTTAGAATTGAAATCGGCTTCACTGCGGTCCGCGGCCTAGATTCGGTGGTTTTCTCTGGCGTTGATGAAATTACTTGCCCGCAGTTCGAGCAAAACCGGCTGGTTTTAGAAACACGTCTCCCGCAAGATTGACAAACCAAATACTTTCACCTCCTTTCTATAAAAGCAGCTATACCATTCCACCGAAAATTATCCTGAATTCGGTTTCGGCGGCTGCGTTTCAGGTTGTATTTGTTCTTTTAACCAGCGGATTCGTTCTTCAGCAATATATGCGAATTTGGGATATTTCTCGATAAGCGATCGATAAATCTTTTCCGCATCTTGGTATAAATGCTGATGTTCCAGTTCATATCCTTTTCGGAATTCCTTTTCAAATCGGACCAATTCTTCGCGATCTTGTTCGTTCAATGATTTTAGGAGATAACCAAGACCACCTAGGGTAGATGCGGCAAGAAATCCTATAAAATATGGCGGAAATGCTAAAGAAAGTAATAGAAAACCGACTGCGGCTAAACCGTATTCTTCTTTACGCATACATTTTAATCGGTTTATGAAATACTGTCCCAAGCAAAATAAATTATTCTTTTTTGTTTAAGACGGCTATTTCAAACTACTAACCATTTATTTAGTTGTATCAATACTCGGTAAAGCGGTCGATTCTGGTGTAGTAACTGTGGCATCACTGCTGGTTGTTTCAGCTTTTCCTTCTTCAGTCGGTTCTGCTTGAGACTCCATTAACATTTGATATGCTTCCGGATGAATTGCAGCTAACGCCTCTCTGGTTCCCGTAACGATATGCGGAGTCATAAACAGCAATAAGTTTCGTTTCTCATGTTTCGAATCTTTCGAACTAAATAACACCGGTCCAAGAATCGGAATTTTATCTAAAATAGGAATACTTGATCCTGACTTGTTTTTACTTTGCGTAACCAAACCACCGATAACCACGGTTTGGTTGTTCCGCACCTGGATTTTGGTATCCGCTTCACTTTTGGTGGTTTTAACTCCGGTATAACTGGTCCCACCAGCTTCCAAAGTAACCGAATCAGCGGAAGTATTTGATATTTTTACTTCCATATCGATTACCCCATCTTCATTGATATGCGGTTTAACAGATAACTGAACACCATAATCCTGGCTAACCTGCGAATAGTATTGGCTATACGTACTCGTACTCGTTGCCGGCTGAGTTACCACCGTGGTATATGGCAAAGTACCGCCGATGATAATCGATGCTTTTTCGTCATTTTTAATCAAAATTCGCGGGGAAGCGAGAATATCCGTATCGCCGGTAGAAGCATTCGGAATTTTCGCCGTTGCAGAAAGTGACCCGGTAATAAAACTGGTATTAGTGTTGAAAAAATTGCGTACCTGCTGTTCCCAAGAACTACCTCCGGGTAATGGAATGGTGAAGTTTGAAGATGGAGTTGCGCCCGTTGTTGTTCCGGTTGAATCAGTCGACCCGCCGGTACCGGAAATATTAAACGCCAGCCCATAATTCCAGTTTATACCTAACGAAACTGATTTCGAATAATCCATATCGACTATTTCCGCTTCGATATATACCAATTTATCCGGAGCGTCCAGTGCAGCAACAACCTTCTTTATTTTTTCAATTCGACTGGGAATATCGTCGATAATCAACCGATTATTTCGTTTATCAACCTGAGAATAACCTTTTTTACTTAATAAATCTTTAATTTTGGTTCCTACATCTTCGGCTTTAGCATAGTTGATATTAAATACTTCGAGTTGCGTATTAATATCCAATTGTTTAACCAATTCCCGCATTTTAGCGACTGAAGATTCGACATCGGTGACGACAATAGTATTTAATCGCGAATCAACGTCTATTTTCCCTTTCGGGCTTTTTGAACTTTCCAGCTTTTTAGCGACATCATCTGGATCTGCGAATTTGAGGGCAAATACTTCCGTTACCACGGGTATATCGATATTAGCAATCATGGCATCAATTTTCGCTAAACTTTCCGGAGTATCGGTGATAAACAATTGGTTAGTCCGGTCATCCCGCGCGATTTTCCCAGCAGTCGATAATAGTGCAGCGATTGAATTCTGGACATCAGCTGCGTTCGCATACTGAATTTGATAAGTTTTGGTAATTACCAATTCTTTCTGCTTCTCTTGATATTCCGGTACCGTCATAATTGTAATATTATTATCTTCCCGCATATATTTCCAGCTATTCGGTCCGGTTATAGCATCTAGTGCTTGTTCTAAGGTTGCAGCAGTTAAGGCTAAGCTGACTTTATTCCCCTTAACTCCCTTGCTTACGGTGATATTTACTCCATATCGCTTAGACATCGTACCGACAAGATTATCAATTATAGTATCGGTTAAGGTTACCGTCCATGTAATTTCTTGCCCCACCCTTGTCGTAGGTGGCGGAACTTGATTCGGAATACCAATCGTTCCATTAGGACCCGTAGGAGCGGGAGCTACGAATGGCTGCATTGGAACAGGGCCTGGAATCGGAGTCGCCGGCTTTTCAGGATTTGGAGAAGGGATTGGTGCCGTCTCTTGAGCAAAAGTAATTGATACAAGAAAAAGAGCGATTAACAAACTTAAACGAAATGATTTCATTTTTATCCTCCAAGAATATTATTATACTAAGAATTGATTAGCTGTGATTATCGAACCTGATTCGTTCGATAGATACTATCGTAATAAGTTACATTCCTCCCATTTTAACCGTTCTTTTTTGGGTACCATAACTTAGCGTTACGCCATCATCATTAACGCTTTCAAGCCGAATATGGTCGAACGTCGTCCCTTCTGACAGAGTGATAGAGCTTCCATGCCGCTCGATAGAAACATATGCCTCTTTCGTATCCGGAGAAACACCATCTAATTTCCATCCCCGGGTTACCGTTTCGATATCTTGTAATACTAACCATTTCGATTCCTCTTTATAGCGTAATTCTACCCGATTCCCAGTCTCTTCAATGCTTCCTATTTTAATTCCGTTAATTTCATCACCGGTAGTCACCTGATGAGATTCTCGCCGGGTATCGGAAATGATCGCTTGCGTTGGATCAACAATTTCTTCCAAGACCCAATTGATCGTTAATTCATTCACCCCACGTTCTCGCGGTTTCGGCGGTGGCGGTGGCGGAATTAACGGAGTAAACAAATTCCTGCTTCCAATTCCGCGGAAATATACTTTTTGAATTACATTAGTCCCGTCAAAAGAGGTTTCTACCCGAAGCTCAGGAGACGCGGTGGTTTCCATAGCAATTGATTCTTCAGATAGCGCGTTTAATTTCTGCTTGGCTTTGGCATCAACGATCATTCGCATCGAGCTCTTTGGTGCAGGATGCAACATAAAAAAATAATAATAACCGAGCAGTCCGAAGATAATTATGATTAAAATACTATTGGTTATTAGCTTCTTTCGGTTCATATATCGATAACCAAATTAAATATCAAAGGTCTAAATTCAAATTTATACTGTTTACTATTAAGCGATATCCTTAAGATTTCGAAAGTTATGTTTTAGTCTTTCTCCACCGGTTTCGCAACGATTTTCGCTAGGGTTAAATCAACTGAGAGAACCGGGTTGGTTACACCACTTTTTCGGTTAATCACCAATCGATGGATATATATCGCCCGATAATGCATTTCATTCAAAAATTCTCCCAATCGAGCCAAATCGGATTCAAATGTTATCGGAAGCAAATACTCTTCATATCCGGGTAAATCTTTCATTTTCATCTTTGTCACCGGATGAATACTAAACGCTATACCCAAATTATTACCCACACTATTTGCATCAAGCATCAAAACATCTTCGGGTAATTTATTTTCGGTAACCCCTTTCATTTCAATTTGCGATTGATACCGGGCAAAGTCCTGTTCAATTACCGCTCGACGGTTGACTAAACCACGGATTTTCTTCAAATCCGTTTCTTTCTTTTGTACTTGCTGTGATAAGATAAACCATTTTCCTGCTATTGGTACCAGTATCCAATATAAAACCATAGCGGATACCAGTATCGCCGCCGTTAAATAAAGCAGCATTCGTTCTCGTTTGGTGGTTACAAATTTATCCAGCCACATAATATAGTTATTTTGGTTATGCTAATATATACTAATATATAAAAATAGTTTATTTGGTGCTTTTCATATCAGGATTCGAACTGGTCTTAATTAACCGGCATTCGATAGTAAAAAATTGTACCGGCTTACCTTCCATCTGACCGAGCCTGGTTTCCCGGAGTTTTACCAAATCAAATAATTCCGATTTCGCTAACGCTTCCCTAATTGCGATAGTATCTGGCAGACTAATCGCGGCACCTTCAATCGTCAATTGTCCATTACGTTTATAATCAAAACGAGTTATTGCAACTTTTTCGGGTATAAAATCGATCTGACTTAGAAGTGCTAAACTATCTATCGCTGCGTCTTTAGGAGTAAACATCCCTTTAATTCGTTCAACTTGCGCCTGCATTTCCATTAATTTCTCTGCCAATGGTTTCATTTCTTGTAGGCTACGATTAATTTCGAGAATTCGATGTTCTCGATAACTATATTCTCGATACCCGGCATAGCTGCCGATTAATACCATAAGCCCGACAAGGATTCCGATAAGAAGATATTGCCGCTGCTTAACCAGTTGTTTTCGTTTACTTAATAATTCTTTTGGCAATAGGTTTATTCCAGCACCGAGCGCAGTTTCAGTCCCCCGGAGTGCTAGACCAATTGCGATATTGATATTTGATTTCCATTTAGTTATTTTTTCTGACTCGAGTGATCGATTGATCCCAATATTTTTTAATGCATCTGCAACGATTATTTCTGTATTTAACTCTTTCGCTAAATGCTCAGAAAATCCTTTTAAACGAGATAAACCTCCACTAAGGATAATCGAATCAAATTGTGATACTCCCGATTCTGACCGGAAATATTCGAGTGATTGTTTGATTTCATTATCTAGTTGTTCTAGCCATGGTAAGATAGCCTGCGCTAATCGTTCTTGATGGTAAGCATCAATACCGAAATTAGCTTGCGTTAAATTGATATGTGGTAACATCGATTCAGCGGTCTGTTCATCAATTTGAAATTCTGCTTGCAACCGTTGTATCAACTGATTTCCTGCAACAGCTGCGCTCCGAGAATAGACTAGAATCCGGTTCTGGACTAAAGTTAGGTCGGTCATGCTTGCGCCAATGTCGATCAAAGCTTGTACCGCACCTTCCTCTAATTGATCACTCTGCCGCATAGCGGTATAAATCGCTACTGAACCAACGGAAACAATCTCTGGTTCTATCCCGATTTTCTTGAATAAAGCAAGATGGTCGTCGATGATCTGTCGGCGCACCGCGACCAACAAAACCTGTGATCCTCCGATAGCAGAAGCGCCCATAATCTGGAAATTCAAAATATCATCTTCGGCTAAAAAGGGAATATGTTTTGCCGCTTCAAATCGAATCATTTGCTCGATTTCCGCCGGAGAATCGGTTGGCAAGGTGATGGATCTGATCGTAGTTAAGTGCTTGGGAATAGCAGTAACAAGATGGGTTGGCCGAATCTTCTGCGCAGATAAAAGCTGATGAATAGTTTTAATCAAATTTGATTCGGTTTTGGTCTTAAATTCCAATTCCGGTTGATTTTGGTCCGATTCTATCAATTCAACACGATCTCCGCGTAACGAAGGAAGATCAATCGTTGCCAGATTAACCAGTTGAGTCGACCCACCTCGACCGCGTTTTAGCTGAACCAATTTAATCGTTTTGGTACCGATATCTAAACCGGTATATATTTTAGGCATAAGTTTCCGCTTTTAATCCCATACCTGTTTTTATTATAACAGGATATTATAGCAAACATTAGTTCTATAAGTTAAATTAGCTTTCCCTTCACTATCAGACTCTACTAAAACCAAGATTCATGAACCTGAACCGCGGGATTGGCTTCCAATTTAATTTTCAATCCATTGTTTAATGTGCAGCGCTACTCCTTCTTTATTGGATTTATTTTCATTATCTATATACTCTTTTTCTTCATCAGTAAGTTGACGGACAACCCAATCCCGGGAGATTAACGCGGAAACCGTCTTTTGTACACCATGAACTTCTCCGGTAGCAGTTATTTCAAATAAGTTGGTATTAACCATTACGCGACCAATAAGCACTCTAGCTATTCCGGAATTCATTCCTGGCAATGTATTTATTTCACCAATATCTGTAAATGGTTTATCATCATCGGTTCCCGGTTCTTCATCCAACCCATCTCGACGTTCAATAACCGCTTTTGCCAAATTTTGAGCAAGTTCAATATCGGATACGCCGCTACGGAACCAGGCTACCAACACTGGATATGGTGCGGTATTGATATTAATTAACCCGGAACCATGTACTGTAAATAATTCATAAAGACTCCGTTTTTTCCCTTCTTCTGCATCCAGTTCGACTTTGCCATAGAGCAGTTCTGGCGTCATTCCCGGTAAATTGAGCAGTTCATCAACCGTTTCAAATTGTGCGTTTTTCATCTGATATTGCGGATGAGCAGTATCCGATGATTCCGGATTATAATAACTGGTTTCATCTAATGTGGTATCCTTCCAGTATTGGGTATCGGTATCGCGATAATCAGTTAACGCATCGGCAATTAAATTGAGTTGATCTTCATTATTTTCCAGTTCCGGATGCATAACGGTAAGTATTCCGACCATCATTTCTCGAGTCGTATAATTGATATTGATTTTACTATATTCGTCGGTTACCTGTACCGAATATTTTCCATCACCAAGCTCAATATTAGTATAATATTCTTCGCTATTTTCATTATTCGCCCAGTTTTCGCCAAGGGTATCAATAACGCGTGGGCGCGCTTTCCGGTCAAGAATCAAGTCGTTTTTAAGTTCGACCATCGCTCGGTTGATCCCGGCTTGTGCTAATTCCGATGCAATATTCTGATCAAGTTGGTATCGTGCCAACCGTGATTCTAGGTGCATCTCAAATGCAAAACCAAGTGCGATAGTCGATAAAATCAGTAGAATCCATAAGGTGATGATAAGAACAACACCAGATTGATTATCCATAAATTAAGTTATTAATATTAATTATTGGTTTTCGCTTAATAATTAACCGCTGGTTATATTAACTCGAGATTGCTGCCGGAATTTGAGTAACCACAATAAATTCATGAATTATCGGCTTTTTCCCTTCCCGTTCTCGAATCGAAAATGTAACCTCGATTGCATCCGGTAAAAGGTCTGGATAAATCCGAATCGGGACGGTTCGTTTCGTAGTCAGTTCTATTTCATCGGTTTGTTCTCGTGGATGCCGATATTTATCGATTCGAGAATCCCAATCTTCAACCCAAACCCATTTGTCTTCTTTCATATACCCAAACCGAATTCTAAACCCAACAACATTATCTGCAATTTCATCAACTGAAGCGACTCGACTCGATGCTGGAGAAGAGAGATCGGCTCGTTCCCGATAAAGATTGGTCCCTTCAAGGTAATATCGAATCGCAAAAACCTGCTCGCGGAGTAACGATTGATGAACTACCGGATTCTCTCGAACACAATAGAATGAGACTTCAGCGGTGTTCCCGGAGAAAGGATATGGATTGCGTGCATATGAGCTTTCGTCGATAACTATGGTATCTTCACTATAAGAAGTATCTTCGGTATCCTGGCTTGGCGGGGGTGGCGGAACATCATATGCTGTCTCTTCAATTCCGCAAATAGACCGGAAATCGGGTTGCATGGTATCTGCTACTGCCCGAGAAGCGACATAAACCGTTTTAACTGAAGTTCCGCTGCGATATACCGCTATCCCGGTTCGAAATGTAGTATACACCGCAGCGATTACCATCGTGAAAATCAATACTCCTAGAATTATTTCGAGAAGAGTGAATCCTGCATGAGAAATGCCAAATGTCCAATCCCGAACAGATGTTTGTTTGGCACTTACGGCGTTGAATCTAGCGCTGCGTATTTTATTTCTTATTAATAGTGATTTCATTCTGAATCTAAATATGATACTTTTTGAGTTATATAGGTTACCAGCTCTATCGGAATCGATACCCGGTTCCGTTCTTCATATTTAATCCGCAACGTTATTTGATAATATTTCTCCGGATCTATGGTTATTTCGGTATCGGTATCCGGGAACTCCGAATCTTTCTCTTCAATTTCATATTCCCAGGTATATTCCGGATATTGGTCGCCAAAATCACCGCTATCCCTGGATTTCCAATCTTCCATCGGCGTGGTTCTAATTTCAAACATCTTTTGATTGGCAAGTTGCACCGCTTCAGAATATCTGCGAGTGGTAGAAATGATTTTCGTTGATGATGAAAATGCTCCGATTATCGCTACCAGCCCTATCGATAGAATCAAAACCGAAATCAAGACTTCAAGCAGGATGAATCCGATTTCGGATTTTAGATGTAATTGTTTATTTGCCATTGTGATTTTAGATTTTGGTTTTAGCTATAAAATATGATAGTTCATTTCCAAACAATCGGGCAATTTGGTCCGGGTATTTAACCAGATATTCTTCTATCCGGGAACCGATTTTTTGAGTATTCGCTACCCAGTCACGTTTGGGTTCATCGGTCTTCAAAAGTTCTATTGGCGGTTCGATAATAATTCTATGTCGATATTTATGTTTTGTCCGAAGCATGAACGTTGGTAGTATCGGCGCTTGAGAGCGTTGCGCTATCGCTACCGGACCGGAGGATAACGATACCTGCCGTCCTTGCATATTGACTGCAACTCGATTGTCGCCGCCTAATCCATCGACTGCAATCGCTAGAATTTCATTCTGTTTTAAACAGCGGAATGCCGGCAGCATCATCTGGTGGATATAAATGAATTTCGCCGGTAACGCTAATTCCAGCCGATGCATTATCTGCATAATCCGTTTCAACATTGGGGTTAATGGTGGCAAATCAATAGATTCATTGCTTTCCGGAACCAGTATATCTTGTAGCGACCGGCCGATTTGGTTTATCGGAAATTTTCTACCGCCTAGTGCAAGCATTAATATTTGCGGATTCCCAAAATGCGGATGAACCAGAATCGCTCCTTGATTTTTCGATAATGCTGCTTTTAGATTATCCAATCCTTCAATTTCAGTATACGTTTCAGCCGGAATTTTCGCGAGCTTCTGATAAAGTAAAATATCGATATGATTCAAAACCATATTTACTATTGATTGCCGAACAATATGGTGCATTGTTTTTGGGTTAAGGTTTTTGGCAAAATCCAATGAGCGGAGTTCCGATTCAGTTCGAGCCCGCCGTTTTCTAGCCACCAGATAGAATCCGTACCCTAACCAAGTACCGATACCATATGCTACCGGTAACGGTAACATCACCAAAATCCAGCGCAACGGAAACCAGAAAAACCAACGCGCGATATCTTTTAATAACAGTAAGATAATCATTAAATCGTTTGTTTTATACCGTTCGGTTTCGGTTTCAAGATTGTTTTAATCGTCTCAAGTTCTCGCGGGGTAATCGCTCTAACCAGATAAATTAAAACAAGATAAACTATCGAACTTAAAATCCCAAAAATAACCCAGTTGAATGAAGTGGTTAAATAGAGCATCGCTCCCATTCCAAATCCAGCCAAGACCGGTTTCGGAAAAGCACCTAGAATCGATTTGGTACCGGTATATTGCCGGATAAAATAGAAGAAGGCAAGAAATAATACCAGATATGCGATTGAAGTCGACCAACTTGCACCAAGTGCTCCATATCGCGGAATTAATATCATATTCAGAATAAGATTGGTGATTAGACAAAGGGTATTACAAACTAAAATCAGTTTCTGTCGTTTGATACTAATCAAGAAGTTATTCATCAGCAGTTCCAGGAACGTCACCGGGAAAGAGATCATGAGAATTTGTAAACAAGGTACCGCATCACTGAATTTGCTACCGAAAATCAACAGGATAATCGGTTTGGCTAACAAGAGAAACGAAACGATTACCGGGATACAGAGGATAACCGAGAATTTAAACGCCCGGATAAATAGATTAATGAGTTCTTCTGATTTATCCGGAGGTTGATGTGTCTCGAAGGATGGTTGGTCCGGCCGATGCGACTCTTGATCCGGTGCGACCGGAAACCGGCAATCCCGATTTTTTGCGGCACGTGAGAATACCGGAAATAGCGCCATACTTAAGGCAAACGGGATAAATTGGAATTGGAATAGAAGCCTTAACGGAGCATAGAATATCGCGATTTGTTCCGAAGTGCTGAATGCCTGAAGAAACAAGACTCCGGTTTTCATATATGCTTGGGTAATTAAAAATGCGATGGCAATCGGCACCGCTTGTTTTCCGAGATACCTCAACGTGTGGTGGTTGTCCAAGATAGGATGCGTTGGTTCAAGTGCACCGCTAGAAGGTTGTACTGGAGCAATTTTCCTGGTATAAACCAGGAAGAGAAAAATCGTTTTTGCTACGGTGGCAAGCACTAACGCTAAAAAAAGATACCATAGGCTGCCGTTTAAAAGAATAACGATAATCGTTATCGCTAAAGTAGTTAAGCGATATATCATAGTCGATAGCGTATCATAATGCATTAGTTCATAAGCGTTTAAAATATCTAAAAAACTTAAAGAACAGATGCTGAACGATTCCGATAGTGCCATCATTAATATTGCCAGAACTAATCCGGTGGGATCGTGGCGGATAAAAAAGGTAATAAAAGTGATTATGCCAAGTAAGATAATACTGAGTCCTACCCGAAGCAGCAGACTCGCATGAAGATATGGTTTTGCCTGTTGCCGGTTTTGTGCTACCTCTCGAATAGTGATCTGGGTGATTCCGGCATACCCGAGAGGAAACAGCAGGGTTACAAAATTTATAATGAATCCATATTGTCCAAATGACACTAAATCGAGATATCGTGCGATGAGGTAGATTAATGCAAAAGCGCTGAGGACATCTACGATTCGAGCCAGGAGAACAAAAAACGAATTTTTTGCTACGGTAGCTAACATAATAGAAATAAAAAAAAGTCCGAAGTCGTAAGTCGTAAGTCCTAAGAGAAACCAAGTATAATCTTTCGGACCAAAGACTTAAGACTTAGGACTGCTTTTTTGCGTAGGATGATTCAAGATAATCCCGCTAATTTTAGGATTTTGGGTTTTTATGATATCGGTTAATATCGGTTTGAGTTGCGAACCGGTACTAATACCAGCACCAATTATCAGTATTGTTTGTTGTGTCTGTTGCGCAATAAGCTTCCCGAGAGTTGAATGCGAAAGCGATTGAGTATCGATTAAGATCACGGCATAATTCTGCCCATACTTTTGGAGTAGCTGGTCAAGATTACCCGGATTTTCTAGCATCGATTGCGGTATCCGCTCAATGAAATCGAGCCGATCGATAGCGGTGGTTATCGGATTAATTTCGTTACCTGGCGTCGTACCGGTAATATTAAATAGTTCTGCTAAGCGCGGCGATTTGGGATTACCGTTGATAACCAAAATCTTTCTCCCCTGACCGGCAAACGCGATAGCCAGCGCCGCTGTAATAAAAGTCTTTCCTTCGCTGTTATTTCGGCTTACCATGGAGATAGATAATGGTTTATCCGTTGCTTTGTTAGCCAAGAGCAGGATAGATAAATCCGAAATAGGTTCATTTATTTCTGGCGACACTGAGGACCGCGGCGTTATACCGGTATGCGAAAAAGGAATAGTGGCTAAAACCGGTACCGAAGTAATCTCCTGGATTTGTTCCGCGCGATATATTCGGTCATCGATATATTCAATGAAATATACCAGAAAGAGACCAAACATAACACCCAATATCGCACCAATGATTAACACCCATTTGCGTTTGGGGAAATAGATATAGGTTTTTAATACTTTCTTTGCGGTTGGAACGGCTGCAGATGATACTATCACCACATTAGTGACTTCAAGTTTCGCGGCTAATTTCGCATTCTGCAGTTGCGAGAGTAAGGTATTATACCGATTGCGAAGAGAAGTGGTCACCCGGTCTAACCGGGCTAATTCCATTGCTTTCCGGTCGATCGAATCAAGTTTTTGGGTTACTTCTTGAATCTGATTGGCTAATTTTTTCTCGGTCGCGGCAGTGGTCACCAATTCGATTTCATTATTCCCATACGATTGGATTAAATTATCGTAATATGCATTACGACTTAATGCAGAAGAAGAATAGGTTTTTTCGATTTGCTCTTTAATTTGTTTTTTCGTTTGGTCGATCTGTTCTAATTTCGATTTTACATCCGGATGTTCATTGGTATACTGGCTGGTTAACTGGGCTAAATCCCGTTCTAACCCATATAAGGTATCTTTTAATAATTTCAAATTCGGATTCGATTCGGTATTAATCGTTGCCTGCTGGAGTTCCGGTTGTTTGGCTAATTCGGTTTTAATTGCCTGTTTTTTCTCCTGGTCGGTTTTAATGGTTCGCTGAGAAGATAATAAGGCGGAATTGAGTGCATCCAATTGATTCGCTAGATTGGTTCGCTGGGTATCTACGGTAGCTAAATGCTCTTGAGTGCTAAACGATTGTTGTTCTTCTTCTGCCTGCGCCAATTCGTCTTTTACCTTAGGCAATTGTTCCGAGATATAGGCAATGGCTTTTTTCGCATCCCGCTGATTCGTCATCGATTTTAACGCTAAATATCGCTGGACTAAACCATTGGCGATAGCGACCGCTTCATCCGGTTTAGTGGAAATTCCGCTGATTTCGATGATATCGGTATCTTCAGGATTATTTATCGATACTCCTATCCCCTGGGTAACGGTGGTAATAAATCCGGGATTGGTGAATTTTACCGGGGAATAGGGTGTTCCGCTGCTATCGGCTAGTTTCAAATCATTAATCAGTTGTGTGATCAGTTCATAGCTCTGGAGCGTTTCCAGTTCATTCAAGGCCGGAGAGGTATTGCTAATTTTCCCGAGGTTGGATGGCATATCGCCGACAAACTGCGGTTGCAAATCCTGACCGGTTATCTGCAATGTTGCCGAAATAGAATATATCCGCGGAATGAAACAGATTAATAAAGCGACTAATAGAATTACGGCGAGTGCTTGGATAAACAGCCATTTCCGACGAACTAATATTTCCCAATATTTACGGATTTCCATAAATTAAAAGCAAATCCGAATATCGAATGTCGAATATCGAAACAAGAAGATTAATGAAACAATAATGCAAACTTGGTTGATTTGCTTATTTTCTTTTTGTTTGATTGTTTCGAATTTCGGATTGTGGTATTCGAATTTGGTTCAAAGCTTTGTATAAATCAAAGATATGCGGAGCGCAGCCGAGAACCACATTCGGTTTGGCATTCCGGATTTTCTCTTGTGCGAATAAGTTAACCGCGCAGTTGCCGAACAGCCAGATATCGCCAGTCCATTTATTGATATTAGGTACATTTGGCATCGGGATTCCGACATAAACGGTTATCGGGTTTATGGCCTCGAGTTTGTTCTCATGATGCAGTTTATCGAGGGTATGCCGCAATGCTGATAAACACCCGTTACATGCGCCGCCTTCAATCACCGTAACATTTTTAAATACGCCGACACTGCTAATAATCGGCCGTTTAAAATTCCGTTTAACCTGGTTCACGGGAGTTCCAAGAACTTTTATGTTGGCTATTTTAGCTACTCCCAGGTTCGATTGGGCAGCAACCCGATTCGTGGCCACTTCTTCCGGCTCGATTCCCATTACTATCGTTCCGATAGTATCTACGGCTACCGGATCGGTGCCAGCAATAAGGGTATTCATATCCGGAATGGTTTTCCCGGATAATGGCGCCTGACCTTCCATCGCCATGATTCCATCGACTATCGTTAATTGCGGCCGAATAGCGCGAAGGACATCAACTACTTTAAACGCGACATCGTTCCGGTGGAACATCAGCCGTTCATGATCATAAATCAAACCATGCAGATTCTTTATCCCTAAGGTTACCAGGGTATGCATATGGGTTTTCATTTTCGGTAGGTTGATGAACACTTCTGCATCTAGAACCGGTTTCGGTAAATCCATCTCTTGCATAACGGTAGCATGCGGAACCTTGATTCGCATTGCTGGAGATTCATCCAGATATACCGGTTTCGCCCCATATTTCGGGAGCGATTTATCTAATCCGGCTAATTTAAACGCTTCCCGGGCGGCTAGTTGATATCCCGGATTTTCGCCTACCTGAATCTGTTTCGCACCGGCGTCATGGAGTAATCGGACGAGACCGAGAATAACCCGGACATCGGTAGTTATCGCCGGTAACTCTTTCGGATTCGGGCGTACCAGGTTCGGTTTTATAAATACCGTTTTATTCTTGACCAATTTCTGCAGCGTTACGGTATACCCAATCACTTCATCCAGCATGGATTGGATTATTGATAAGCTCTTTTCGGTATATTTCGCCGGAGTTTCCGGTATATTCTTTCGATAGGTGATTCCAATAATAGATTGCATGGTCTCTTTTAAAGAAATTACTTTGCTCGTTTAACTTCAACCTCTTGATTAAGGACTAATGGTTATCCCGGTTTTATCCTTACCTTGGATCGCTTTTATAGCACTATCACCAAGAATAATCGCACGTAGCGATGGGGTCAGTTCATCAATAACGAAATTGAGTTTTCCGATAATCCCTTTGGGTACAAAAACGATATCGTTTGGTTTTAGAATCTGCTGTTTCGGGGTGGTTCCTTTAAGAATTTGTTTGCTAATATTAAGTTGAATAATTTCGGGTTTCTGTAAATCTCCCCGAACGATACATACCTGAGTTAGGTTTGCCGAATTGGTATAACTGCCGGCTTTAGCAATCGCTTCCAGGGCAGTTAATTTATTCCCGAGATCATAGATTCCCGGAGTTTTAACTTCTCCAAGAACGATAACCCGGCTGTTGGTATTATCGGGAATAAAGACGGTATCTCCGGGCTGCAATGGGATATCGAGTTTCATGTTTTTATTATATAAGAGTTCATATAAATCGACTTCATATACGGTTTCGGTACCCCGGAATACTGAGCATTGATGCAGTTGGGCGGCTGCGGTAGGACCACCTGCACGCGAAATGGCTTCTAATAGGGTCATTTGCCCGGAAAAAGAAATCGAGCCCGGGCTGGTAACTTGACCGAGTACCCGAATCCGTCGCCCGCCATAGGTGGTTACCAGAATCGTTACTACAGGTTCTTTAACATATTTTTTTAGTTTTGCGGTGATAACGTCACCGGCTTCTTTTTTAGTCAACCCTTTTAGAACAACATCCCCTACCAGCGGCATCGAGATACTGCCATCAGGCCCCACGGTTGCGGTTACATTTAAATCGGTATGCTGCCACACCTGGATACTAAGGGTATCTTCGATTGCAATTCGATATTCATTAGCGACTGCGGGTGTTGGCGAAGGTTCCTCAGCAAAAATCGGGCTGCTGAGTAATATCAATATAAATGGTATGAAACCAAATCGGATATATTTCTGCATAGTTATCCCCCGCAGAATGTTATATAAAATCGTAGTTGGGTAAAGGTAAAGTAGTGAGTTAAGTAGTTAGTTGTGGGTCGTTAGTTTTTTATTAACCACTTTACCGGACAACTTAACCCACTTCCTAACCCTAACCTAACCACTAAACCTAGGTGTTTAATAATGGATACATCCAGTTAGATATATAAGGTCTAACTGGATTCATATACTCTATTAGAACTATTTAGGATATACCAATTAGGCGGGAATTGTCAAATACTCCTTAACCGCAGAGAACGCCGAGAAAGCGCAAAGAACACTGAGAATTATATAGCTTTCCTCTGCGATCTCAGCGGATTCTCTGCGGTCTCTGCGGTTAATTATTGGTTTCTTGTTTCATCAGGGTATCTTCAGCCTCTTTCATCAGATTGTTAATCCAAGTTGAAATGGCTGAAAGATGGCCGATCATCATGACTACCCGGTCGGGATTAGCATTCTCGAATTCCGGCTGTTTCCCCTGAAACCGGTTGATACATTGATACATATGGCCTACCAGCATCATAGTCTGGAAAAAGACCGGGCTCCGGTTATATTCGGTTTGTAATGCGAT
>JBHGBB010000030.1:0-25030 GCA_041946755.1 bacterium
TATTATATACGTCAATCGGTAACCGCCCAGCAAGCTGTGGCGGAATAACCAAGTTTAATTTATATTTAGGTTCAAATTCGTTGATTTATAGTCAAAGAATACGGTATCATATATTAAAGACTAAGTCGGATATAAAATAATTTACTACATTAAGGAGGTGCACTCATGCTTTATTCCCGGAAAACGCTACGAATCTGAACATGCCAATACTTTTATGTCGGGCATAAACCCGATATAAATTTCGGCTCAGGTTGGGCTGAAATCGACAATATATTTTCGGAGATAAGGCATATGCATCCGAACCGGCTCTCGCTATAGAATCTTCTTCCTCGCTTTTCTCTTCTCTCACAAATCAAGGTTGGAGCATATTCTCCTCTCCGAAATAGCTATTACCAATTCATTCAAGTTACCTGGATTATAGTTATGACGAATGCTGATTACTCGCATAAATCTAATCGTCGTAATCGCATTTTTTCATCGCTGTAATCTGTTCCTAATAAGGAGATTTAGAATATGGCTACCGATTATCGCAAAATGTGGAAAGAGTTAGGACTTAATCTAGAAAAGCATGACGCATTATTAGGTGTATTAACTAATGTATATCCGCAGCTCTATTTAAACCAACCGAACCGGCCGAAATCCATGGACTATTTCGATTTTGTGATCAGTGAAATACATGGATTGCGGGTGCAAGAGCTGCAAGAGCATAAAAATAACGGCGGGAAAGTTTTCGGTACTTTCTGTTTATATGTTCCGGATGAAATAATCAACGCATTAAATGGAATTTCGGTCGGGTTATGTGCCGGAACCGATTTCTCGATTCCCGATGCGGAAACGGTTCTCCCCCGGAACTTATGCCCGTTAATCAAATCGTTTTATGGATTTAAAGCCGGTAAAGTCTGCCCGTATATGGAAATCTCGGATGTGGTTATCGGGGAAACCACCTGCGATGGGAAAACCAAATGCTATGAAGTATTAGCCGAATCGCATCCGGTATATGTCATGGAAATCCCGCATCGGAAAAATACCGAGACTTATAGATTATGGCGGAATGAACTCAATAAATTCATTGAAGCTGCGGAACGGCTAACCGGCAATACCTTAACCGCAACCAACCTTAAAGAAGCGATTCGAATGCAGAATGATAAACGAATCGCATTGCAAAAGTTGAACGCATTCCGCTGGAACAATCCGACTCCGATTAGCGGTAAAGATGCCTTGTTAATCAATCAAATTGCGTTCTATGACGACCCGGTCCGGTTCACCGTTGCAGTCAATAAATTGATTCTAGAACTCGAATCGCGGGTAGCGGCTTATACAGGGGTATTCCCGAAAAATGCTACCGCTCTCATGACCAGCGGCACCCCGTTTGCCATTCCAAACTGGAAATTGCATCATGTCGTCGAATCTATGGGATATCCGATTGTAGCTGAAGAGAGTTGTGTCGGGTCGCGGTATTTCAATAATCTGGTCAATGATACCGGAAAGACCCTGGATGAACTATTAGATGCCATTGCTGCCCGGTATTTCGATATCCATTGCGCCTGTTTTACCCCGAACGCTGAACGAATGGACGATATCGTCTCGCTTTATAAGAAATCGGGCGCAAAAGGGGTTATTAACTATACCTTGAATTTCTGTACTCCTTATTTAGTTGAATCGCATAAGGTGAAAGAGCGGTTGGATGCCGAGAAAATCCCGATGCTTAATATCGAAAGCGATTATAGTATGGGCGATATGGAACAGCTCCGGACCCGGATTCAGGCGTTTGTCGAATCCTTGTAGCAGAAGATTACAGTGATTTAATAACCGTTTACGGCAATTTCTCATTATTGATCTATGCCCCAATACTTTTTAGGAATAGATGTAGGTTCAGTAACCACGAAAGCAGTGATTATCAATACTGATCACGTTCCGGTCGGAAGTAGCATGGTACCGACCGGATTCTCGGTGGTTACCGCGGCCGAACAGGTAACAAGACTCGCGCTAGATCATGCAAGGATTGCCAACGATTCCATCTCAAAAACCATCGCTACCGGTTATGGCAGGAATTTAGTTCCTTCTGCTAATGCACAAATAACGGAAATCACCTGCCATGCCCGGGGTGCGTTTGAAAAAGTCCGGCAGCCATTAACCCTAATCGATCTCGGTGGCCAGGATTCGAAAGCGATATCTATCTCCGATATAGGGAAAGTTAATCAATTTATTATGAACGACCGCTGCGCTGCCGGGACCGGCAGATTCCTGGAAGTTATGTCCCGGATTCTCGAAACCGACCTCGACCATATGGCAAAGATGGCGATGAACATGGCACCGCATGCAACTATTAATAATATGTGTACCGTATTCGCTGAAAGTGAAGTAGTCGGATTAATCGCGCAAGGGGCTAATCGGGAAGCGATTGCTAAAGGATTATGTTGGAGCGTCGCTGAACGAGTCAGCGCTATGGCAAAAAAAGTCGGGATTAATGGATTAACCTATATTTCCGGTGGAGTAGCCCGGAATCAGGCAGTAGTCGACGCATTAACTACCCTTCTAGATAAACCGGTACAGATTATCGATTCTCCGCAACTCAATGGCGCTTACGGAGCCGCGTTACTTGCCTCTGAATCGATGTAGCCCACCTAATCTTTCATACCCTATTGAGATACTCTTGTACATTATAGTAAGATAATGGAACTAATAAAAACCAGTAGCTAGTAGATAGTAGCTAGCATCTAGGGAATATCATTGTAAATTTAGCATTCAGCATTTTAAATTATAAATTTATTATGCTCATTTTGTAGTTCGCAACGAAAGGTTTTTTATTTCTATTATGATAATCGGTCTGGTCGGTACCATGGGTGCCGGTAAAGGGGTTTGCGCCGAATATCTCGGGAAAAAAGGGTTCGAATACCATTCATTATCCGATGAAATCCGGTTCGAACTTAAAGCCCGGAAGTTACCGGAAACCCGGGAATCGTTAACTTCGGTCGGAAATGAACTACGTACCCGGTTCGGTCCTGCAGTACTTGCGCAGCGGGTTCTGAACAAAATCATTCCCGGCCAGGATTATGTTATCGATTCTATCCGGAACCCCGATGAAGTTAAAAAGCTTAAATCCCGACCGGAGTTCGTTCTGATTAAAATCGATGCTCCGGCACAGATTCGGTTCGATCGCATCAGATCGCGGGCGAGAACCGGTGATGTTCAGACTTTAGCCCAGTTTCTGGTACAAGAGAAAGCCGAATCGGAAAGTACCAATCCGAATAAACAGCAGTTGCATGCGACTTCTGCAATGGCGCAATATACTTTGATTAATGATTCTACAGTGGAAGCGTTTTATAAGAAAATAGATTCTTTATTAAATAAGCTTAAATAAATCATCGTTTCTTTTTTTGGTTGGTTTTTATATTTTAAAAATTCGATTTTGTTTCGGATTTCGAATTTCGATATTCGGATTTATCTTTTAGGAGGTTACCATGCGTAAGAAAACCAAAAAAACCGAATGTGAACATATCCGGCCGGATTGGGACGAATATTTTATTAATATCTCCCGGGAAGTCGGGAAACGCGCTACCTGCGACCGCGGTAGGTCCGGCGCGATTATCGTTAAAGATAAACGGATTCTCTGCACCGGATATGTCGGTGCACCCAGCGGACTTAAGCATTGCGACGAAATTGGCCATCTCTATAAAACCGTTTACCGGGCGGATGGGACGAAATCGGAACATTGCGTTCGTACCACCCATGCTGAAATGAACGCTATTGTTCAAGCGGCACGATATGGCATCGCCATTGATGGCGCCACCATTTATTGCCGGATGACCCCCTGCCTCGATTGTGCAAAAGCTATTATCAATGCCGGAATTAAACGGGTGGTTTGCGAGAAGAAATATCATGCCGGCCAGGATTCGGAAGACTTCTTCAAACAAGCCGGGGTTAAACTGAAAATATTGTCGGAAGAAACGGAAACCTACCCAAGAATGTAAACATAAAAACCAAAAAACGGAAGAACGAAAAAACGAAGGAACAAAAAATAAAAGCCTCTATTATTTCGCTAAGACTTGTTTGGATATTGGGATTTTAGATTTGGGTTTTGCCGTTGATTATCCGGTGGTCCAGTAAGCGAAGGTTTTATTACAGCGGTCGATTAACTCTTTATTCTCCGGAATATCTTTCACATAGATTACATAGCCATAATCATAATATACCTTAACCCATCCGGCAGTTTTCGCTAATGCCCGATCCAGCATACTGTCTTTACTGATAATAAAATAATTGATTTTATATTTATCGAGCACCTGCTGCCAATTATCCCAAACTTCAGTCACCGCATAAAAATCTTTCAGAAACTTGCTGCCGAATATATCGAATCGGTTATCAGTAAACAATAAATGTTTCGGATATAACCGCCACATCAGGTACCCTGAAGAATTTATCTCGTTAAACATGTTCCCGGTGAAATCATTGGCTAAAATGAAATCTGATGCATATACCGGATAATCATGTTTCCGATATCCCGAACCATTGATGGTTTCCATATTCAGCGAGAGCTGGCCTTCGATAAAAAGAACATAGAAGAACGCCAGAATAATCAATCCACTTACTATGATTTTATTCCACGCATAGCGTTTGGTATGGTTAGTAGGTGCTAAGTCGGCCATAATATCGCTGGGTTCTTCTGCCGGTAGGTGCGAGGTTACCTCGCCCTTATTTCCAGCATCGGGCAGGGCGATCCTACCCCTACTCCAAAGATGCTGCCAGGATAATGCCAAATGTTTGCCGATAATCGGCGCGGCAACTATCCCAAACAATGGCAGATGCCGAACATAGTTTAAGGATTGATGCAGGAAGAAGAAGATTAAAATTATATCGGTTATGGTAACCGCATTCAACGACCAGGCGAACCCGATAATCATCAAGAGAATCAAAATTTCATAGAAATGGGTATAATGGAAATCCGGGGATTTCAGTTCTCCGATACTTTCAACCAGCGCCCGGTCTTTCATAACATCTACCGATAGTTTAAAAACCTTATACCCATACGGATTAACCAGCGATGCGAGAAGTACCAGAATAAGGATAATCACTAATAATTTCGTTTTATCTACTTGTGCGGGTGATTTCAATATTTTGCTGTTAATCTTAGAAATAAGGCTACCGACTAAGAAGCAACCGACTAGGATAATGCCCAGGATCGCCCCGCCATGCAGGTTGACCCAGAATATCATCAGGATTGGAAACAATGCTATCTGCCACCAAGGGATTTTCCTATCCACTTTTTCGGTTATCGAGTAGAGCAGGTATAAGTAACTTGCCATCAGCAGATAGCTGAATATCGGCGGCCGGGGATAGAGGGTATGCCGGGAGGCTAACGCCGCGATCATAGTTACGAATAATGCGATATAGGGATTATTCGACCGTTTATATACCGCACAGAATAAGATAGCGAATGCGGCAACGATAATGAGTGATTTGAATAGAATAAATCCTTTTATCCCAACTGAATCATAAACCAGATAGAAGATTACCTGGGAGAGCCATTCATGGTTCACCCAAGGCATATCGAGCGTAGTATAATCATAGATATCATGCTGCGGTAAGGAGTGATGTTCGACAATATACTGCCCGGTACGCAGATGCCACCATTCATCAGTACTCGTCCGAATGGCATAGAATGAAATCGAAAATACCGTTAGCATAACGATGGCAAACAGGATCGTTACCCAACTTCGTTCAGCAGTAGTCACCAATATATCCCCTTGTTTTCTCAAGTAGGGGCGAGTCATTGACTCACCCGATGCATCGATAAACGGGCGACCTGATAGGTCGCCCCTACTCTATAATTGCTCAAGTTAAGTAAATACCAGTATAATCTAATATAAATACTTTCAGCAAACGGAACCATTATTTTAGCGATTTATATTGTTTATGAAGATAGAGCGATGTCTACTAATCAATCCGCCATCCGGATTATATCGCCGGGATGACCGATGCCAGTCGAAAGTAGAAGATCAAACGGTATCGGTGATATTCCCGCCGATAGAACTGGGATATTTAGCCACTATGCTGGAACAGAAAGAGGTTATCTGCCAGATCCAGGATTATCCGGCTACCGGCGGCGATTGGGATATCTTCCGGTCAGCTATCCATCTATTCAAACCGCAGATGCTGGTAATTAATACCACTACCCCGACCATGGCCAACGATTTAAAATCGGCAATGTTCGCGAAATCGATCAATCCGGAAATAGTCACCGTCGCTCGCGGTGAATATTTCAGTTTCCATGATCAAGAGATATTGAGTGTGTACCCACAGGTAGATATTTTACTTCGTGGGGAATCGGAATTAACTATCGCCGAATTGGTTACCGCTACTGATTTAAGTTCTGTTCTCGGAATAACGTATCGCTCTACTAATTCCGAAATCAATAATCCGCAATCCGAAATCGTTCGTACTCCTGACCGGCCGCTTTTGGATAATCTCGATTCGATACCGTTTCCCTCCCGGCATTTGTTGGATAACCGGGTATATCGGAGCCCGGAAAATGGGGAGTTGATCACCGTAATTCAAGCCAGTCGAGGCTGCCCGGCCCGATGCATCTTCTGTTCCGCGCCAATCGTTGCCGGGCATAAAGTGCGGATGCGGAGTCCAGGGAATGTCGCTGCTGAGGTTGAAGAATGCGTAACCAAATTCGGAATAAAGAATTTCCTGTTTAATGCCGATACCTTCACCTGGAATAAAGATTGGGTCATCGAATTATGCCAGAAACTGGTGGCGATGAATCTCGGTATCCGCTGGGGAGCGAATTCCCGAGTCGATACCGTTGAACCGGAAATGCTGCAATGGATGAAACGTGCCGGATGCTGGGTAGTCGGTTATGGTATCGAAAGCGGGAATCAGGATATTCTGAATAAAATGAAAAAGGGGATTACCCTGGATAAGATTCGGACTGCGATTAAACTGACTAAAGCAGCTAAACTGAAAACCCATGCGTTCTATGTTCTCGGCTTACCCTGGGAAACCGAAGCGACTATTAAAGATACTATCCGGTTTGCTAAAGAACTGGATACTTCCTTTTTCGATTTTAATATCGCCTATCCGCTTCCGGGAACCGAACTAAACGATATCGTTCAGAGAGAGAACCTCTTAGTTATTTCCGATGCCAGCCAGGCGAGTTATGCGATGCCAGCAGTCCGGTCGCAGACCTTATCCCCGGAACAATTAGCCAAATATCGGAAATCTGCGTTATGGCAATTATATCTCCGCCCTACCTATATTTTCCGGACGCTTTTAACTGCCGGTAGTCCCCGAATTATGGTAAACTATCTCCGTTTTGCATATCGTCGAGTACTTAACCTACTTAAAAACTAACTTATTATCAACAACACCATTTTATATCTATATTAATGAGGAAACAAAATGAAATTGAATCACCGTATCTTTAGTACACCAACCGCTGAATTCCGTAGTGCACCGTTTTGGTCCTGGAACGACAAGCTTGAACCCCAAGAACTAGTTCGGCAAATTAAAGAAATGAAACAGCAGGGAATCGGCGGATTCTTTATGCATACCCGCATCGGATTGATTACTCCTTATCTTTCGAAAGAATATATGACCTGTATTCGTACCGCAGTAAAAGCGGCGAAAGATAATAAGATGCTCGCCTGGCTCTATGATGAAGACCGATGGCCGAGCGGATTTGCCGGCGGCATCGTACCAAAACTGAATAAAGATTTTCGGATGAAAGGTTTATGGTATGACACCAAAAACAAGCGGTTTAAAGTGCTGACCATGAAAATGGGTATCCCCTGGTTCAATGACGCTTGTTATACCGACACCTTGAATCCGAAAGCGATTAAAGCGTTCATAAAAAGCACCCACGATGCATATACCCGGGTTTGTGGCTCCGAATATGGTAAAGTCATTCCCGGAATTTTTACCGATGAACCGAACTATTTCTATGATACGTTCTCGAAACCTTCTATTCCCTGGACTACCGGGCTCCGGAAATATTTTAAACATAAAAATGGGTATGACCTCCAGCCGCATCTCATTTCGCTGTTTGAAAATAAAGGGAACTACCATCAAATCCGGTTCGATTACCGGAAAACGGTTACCAGCCTCTTTGTTGAAGCATATACCAAACAGATTTATGACTGGTGCGATAAATATGGAATCCAGTCTACCGGCCATATGATTTGCGAAGATAACCTTTTGATGCAGACGCAGTGGATTGGCGCTGCGATGCCGCATTATGAATATATGCAGCAGCCGGGTATAGACCATTTAAACCTGAATATCAACGACCTGATTACCGCAAAACAGGTTAGTTCGGTTGCCAACCAGTTAGGTCGGAAACGAATTCTCTCCGAACTGTTCGGATGCAGCGGGCAGAATATGAAGTTCCTGGATCGGAAATGGATTGCGGATTGGCATTATCTTAACGGCATCAATTTCATGACTGAGCATTTATGCCTGTATTCTATGAAAGGCAGACGGAAACGGGATTATCCACCGAACCTGTATTATCAGCAGCCATGGTGGAAGTATAACCGGTATATTCAGGATTATTTCGCCCGGTTAAGTTATGTATTGTCGCAAGGAGACCGGGTAAATTCCGTATTAGTCCTGCATCCGATCGGCAGTGTATGGAGCGTTTATACTCCGATGGATGAGAAGCCGGTTGAAACCTATAATAAGCCATTTATTGAGTTGAGCGAAAACCTTTTAGCCGCAAAATGGGATTATGATTATGGCGATGAAACCATCATCGCGAAATATGGTAAGGTTGAAGGAAACCAGTTCTGCATCGGCCAGCAGAAATATGCTGCCGTGATTATTCCGCCAAGTTTATCCTGGGAAAAGAAAACGGTTGCCCTCTTATCGCAATTTCTCGCCGGTGGCGGGAAAGTGATTAAAATCGCGCCATATCCAACCTTAATCAATGGTATTAAAGATAAGGCGATAACCCCAGTTCTTGACCAGGCAGTGATCAGCTCGATTGACTCCGATAAAATAGATCAGGTATTAACGAAATTAATTAGAAAAGATGTTCAGGTGTTCGATGCTAAAGGGAACAATATCCCGGAAATCTGGTATCATCATCGGCAAATCGAAGATGCTGATTTCTATTTCCTCGCTAATACCAACCATGATCAAGGATTCGAAGCGATAGTTGAATTAGCGAAATCCGGGACTTGGGAATTATGGGATACCTTAACCGGTGACGTTGTTCCGCTTGAAGCAAAACCAAGTAACGGGAAATCCCAGTTCAAATTATCATTTATGCCGGCAGGGTCATATCTGCTATGCTGCCATCCAAACTCCGGTAAATCGAGCGGTGCGAAAGTATCTTCAGCAATCCCGCAGAATAAAATAGTAAGTAAGGTTAAATTAGCTCCGGAATGGGATTATATCCGAGAGAATGAAAATGCGCTTACTTTGGATTATTGCCGGTATCAACTTAAATCGGGTCCTTGGAGCCAACAGGAACCGACCATGAAAGTGTTTGAATTGATTCGGCAGCAGAAGATAGGAACGCCATTCAAAATTCAGTATACCTTCAATCTTGGTTTCCAACCGAATCCAAAACAGCGGGTATGGTTGGTATTAGAGTCACCGGAAAAATATCGGATTTCTATCAATGGAAAACCGATTTCAGCGTTGCAGAAGAAAGAGTTCTGGTATGACATCTCCTTTAAGAAACTCGAAATTACCAAGGTTATCAATCTCGGCCAAAATATCATCGAAATTGCCGGGATAACTGAGAAGGAATCGGAAATCGAAAGCTGCTATATCATCGGCGATTTTGCCGTTAAATCGAATGACCATACCACATTCCAACTGGTTCCGGAGAAACCGATACTTCGTTCCGGTAATTGGATCGATCAAGGATATCCATTTTATGCCGGGTCATTCAAGGTACAGCAGGAGATAGCCCTGAAGATAAAAGCCAAACAGCGGGTATTTCTCGAATTCGATCAGGTTAATGCTACTGCCTGCGAAGTTTGGATTAATAATAAAAAGGTTACTACCTGGTACTGGTCGCCATTCTCGGTTGAGATAACCCAATATCTGAAAAAGCAGGGGAAGAACAAAATCACCTTAAAACTGGTTAATTCATTAAGGAACTTATTAGGTCCGCATCATCATATTAAGGGTGAACTAACTTCAGTCGGTCCCGGCAGTTTCCGGGATTGGAAGAATTGGACTGATACCTATTGTTTCGTTCCTTTCGGCGTCAGTGCCGGTAAGATAGTAATTAGTAAATAATAGTTAGTTAAGAAATTAGGTAATATCTATGATTAATATTCATTTCGGAAACGAAAGGAGTGAGCGGATACTAAGATCGACCGATCTTGATATTGTTAACGAATAACCATACAACAAAAAAGAGAACCTTATGGATTATTTTAATAACCAAGTCGGATGGAAACACCTGGTCCGTAACCTTGTAGGGATAACTATTATTGGCAGCATGATTTGGTCTATTGGCTGTTCAACCCTTGGCAAATCCGTAAAACATGAGCAGCCAGCAGGAAAACAAACGGCGGCGATGAAGATTGTGGTACATGAATCGAAGACTTCAACCTTGCCAATGGATAGCTCCAAAGAAGTTCGGGCAATCTGGTTACATGGACGATATATTGACGAGGAAGGAGTCGACAAAGTAGTTGATCGGCTGACAGAATATCGGATTAATACCGTGATTCTGCTAGTTAAAGGGATTGGCGGCTCCGTAGATTTTCAAAGCGCTACCGCTCGCGTTTTGAAACCCGAAAAAGATACCTTGCGAGATTTTATTACTGCCTGCCATAAACGAAGAATGGAAGTTCATGCCTGGTTGATGTATCATGGTGATACCCAATGGGTAACCAATCATCCGGAAGAAGGAATGTATAAAGCCGGAGATTCCACCAATTGGAATGCGGGACCGGTACCGGTAAATAAGGAAAAAGTATGTCCGCTTGCACCCGGATATCATGAATATTTTCTTGGATTAATTGGTGATCTTATCGATAATTATGATATTGATGGGATTCATCTGGATGGCATCCGATATGGCCATATGCTATATTGTTTCTGTCCGCGGCATCAGCAGAAAGCGAAAGAGTTGGGGATCGATCTCGACCATATCCGGGCATTGGCGTATAAAATGCTCTATGTGCAGAAGTCGACTAAAGGGGCTTATATCAATGCCTATAAAAAAGGCGATAAGGATGTGGTTAAATGGGTGCAACAGCGGCAGGATGAAATTACCTCGGTCACCAAAGAGGTTAAAGAACTGATTCAGAAGAAGAAACCGAATTTGAAATTATCGGCAGCATTAATGCCGGAAGGCGGCGAAGCGGACGATACCTTTGCTTTATGCCATTATGGGCAGAACTATCGGGAGTTAGGTAAATATCTGGATTTCATCTGTCCGATGTCG
The DNA here is from genome assembly GCA_041946755.1 of bacterium. Classification (GTDB taxonomy): domain Bacteria; phylum UBP4; class UBA4092; order JAOAEQ01; family JAOAEQ01; genus JBHGBB01. The sequence goes on from JBHGBB010000030.1 coordinate 11,417, forward strand.
TATCAAGGTGGATTCGGTAAAAAAACCGATTGGGTCGTTGCTATTGCCAAACGAGTTGAAGCAGAAACCGGGAAGCCGGTTTATGTTGGAGTGCAAGGGTTTGGATTAACCAAAACCTTTACCGTAGCAGAGTTTACCGAAACTTTAAAAGCAGTTAAAAAAGACCGGCTCCATGGATTTACCATTTTCCGGTATGGGACTTTGAATGCTGAAATGGAAAAAGCGGTAAAAGAGAATTAGTTCGGTTCATAGCAACTGAAAAGAGATAAACTTTAACCACAGAGGGCACTGAGAACTACAGAGCGTTTATCTGGTCATTCCTGCGAAAGTAGGAATCCAGGCATACATGATTTCTCAGTTCTTCTCTGCGTCCTCTGTGGCATGGTTTTTATCTGAAAACTGACAACTGACAACTAACAACTGATTTACTATGATCTACGTTTGTTTACCGGCATATAACGAAGAGCAGGCGTTACCGAAACTTTTCGATAAGTTTATCGCGTTGATTCAATCCGATAAACAAACATTTCGGTTTATTCTGGTAAACGATGGCAGCCGCGATAAAACCCAAATTGTTGCTGAACAATATCTCTCGAAATTACCGCTAGACATCATCGTTCATCCGACTAATAAAGGGTTGGGTGAAGCCATTAAATCCGGTCTGAAATCCGCTGCCGTTCAAGCGCAGAATAATGATATTATCATCAACCTTGATGCCGATAATACCCATGACCCGAATGTTATCCCCAGATTAATCGAAAAAATCGGAGAAGGATTTGATATCGTTATCGCTTCCCGATATCAGCCGGGAAGTAAACAGGTGGGGGTGCCTTTTTTACGGCGGGTATGCAGTTGGGGTGCCCGGTTTGTATTCCGATTCTACTTACCGATAAAGTCCGTTAAAGATTATACCTGCGGGTACCGGGCTTATCGGGCAAGCCTGATTAAACAAGGTTTTGCGGAATATGGCGATGCTCTGATTGAAGCGAAAGGATTCGCATGCACTGATGAACTCCTGATTAAATTAAGTAAGTATACTTCTAAAATTGCAGAAGTGCCGTTTATCCTGCGGTATGATTTAAAAGATGGGTCGAGTAAAATCAATATCCCCAAAACGGTTCTCGCTACCCTGAAACTCCTCTGGAAAACCAATAAGTAAAAAATCAATGTAAAATGTAAATTTAGCATTGCAAATTTGAAATTGAAAATGCTAAATGCTAAATTTTAGATTTATATTGATACACTATCGATTCTCTTCAATTCCACCTATATCCCGAAATCAGTTTGGCAGCCTGACAAACTGATTTGGGGAACGTGGGTAATATAGGGATATCGGATATCCCTATATCTCTCTTCGGATATAAACCACATAAAAAGGTCAATATTGTACGGAAATCAGGGGTAATGAAAATCAAATTGGCAGGTTGCCAATTTGATTTTTTACCCTTATTTATCTTGTGCTTTGACGAGGGATATCGGATATCCCTCGTCATCGCTCCATAGTCAGACCGGAAAAATCAGCTGGTAAAAACCTGATATTTCTTGCCTAGATTGAGTTTTCAGGCTAGAATAATTTTAACCTTATTAAGGTTTATATAAAATTTTAGCTATTTTTGCTCATGAAAGCGATTATGTCTAATCTATTCAATAAACCATATCCAAAAAAGAAACTGATGCAGTATATTGGTAATATCTCGCAAGTCGGTGGGTTGAAACATTATGAAATAGCTTCCGGTCCTGGTAAAGGAGTTGGTGCGGTCGATTTTAAGACTGGAACCGGATTCGAGTTTACCGTTCTTCTTGACCGGGGGATGGATATTTCCGAAGCGCGATATAACGGGCAATCGCTCTGCTGGCGGTCGAGTAACGGCGATATCTCTCCTCAATTTTTCGACCCTAAAGGAAGAGGATGGCTTAAATCGTTTTTCGGTGGGTTAATGATAACTTGCGGATTAAGTAATGTCGGTATTCCTTGCCAGGATGGCGGTGAAGAGTATGGTCTTCATGGCCGATATACCAGTTTCCCGGCAAGTAATATCGAAATCGAACAGAAATGGGATAACAATGAGTTCGAAATGAAGGTCGAAGGCCAGATGCGGGAAACCGCAGTGTTCGGCCCAAACCTTTTATTAACCCGGGAAATTAGCGCTAAATTAGGCGAAAATCGGTTGATTATTCAGGACCGCATCGAAAACCAAGGTTCGGAAAAAACACCGGTTATGATACTTTACCATTGCAACTTCGGATTCCCCTTGTTGGATGAACATGCTCTTTTGATATCTCCTACCAAAAAGCTTATCCCGCGTGATGCTGATGCTGAACAAGGGAAAGAAAACTATTTTAAATTCCAGCCGCCGACTAAAGGATATAAAGAGAAAGTATATGGGCATGAAATGCAGCCGGATAAACAAGGATTCGTTCATATAGCGTTAGTCAATAAGAACCGTGGATTAGGTATTTATCTGAAATATCTGAAGAAACAACTGCCGCAGTTCACCCAATGGAAAATGATGGGACAAGGTACCTATGCTTGTGGACTAGAGCCGGGTAATTGCGGGGTTCTCGGTCGAGTGCAAGAGCGGGAAGCCGGTACCCTCGAATACCTGAATCCGGGAGAAATCAAGGAAACCCAACTTGAAATAGGAGTACTAACCGGAAAAAAGGATATAGAGCAGTTTATAAAGCATAATGTCAAATGATAAATTTCAAATGTCAAATCAATATCAAATGCTTAAATGTCAAAGCCTAGCAAATAGTTTGATATTGGACATTTGACATTGGACATTTATTTGTCCGCCTAAGGCGGATTGGATTTTGATATTGGACATTTAATCATTTATGAGTTTACTCGGTATCGATGTTGGTACTACCGGCTGTAAAGTCGTCGCATTTAATCCTGAGGGTAAGATTCTAGGATTAGCATATCAGGAATATCCATTACAATTCCCGGGCAAACCCGGTTGGGTAGAACTGGATTCCGATGAAGTCTGGCAGAAAGTTAAATGGTGTATCCAGACTGTAGCTGCGAAAACTAAATCAGACCCGATTAAAGCAATGGCGGTTTCCAGTCAGGGAGAAGGAGTAACTCCATTAGATGAGAAGGGAAAAGCATTATACCCTAGTATCGTTTCATTCGATTCCCGGACCGCAGAGTTCATCCCCTGGTGGCTGAAACGTATCTCGGCATATCAACTATTTCAGGAAACCGGGATGACTCCGGAACCATTGTTCACCTTAAATAAGATTCTATGGTTCAAAAAGTATCAGCAGAAATTATATCGGCAAACCTGGAAATTTCTCTGTTTTGAAGATTTGGTGAATTATCGGCTGACCGGCATTCCGGCGATAGACTATTCCTTAGCCGCCCGGATGATGTGTTTCGATATCAATAATTCTCGCTGGTCGGAAAAGATGCTGAATCTAGCCGGGATCGATGAAGATAAACTTGCGTTACTCTATCCTTCCGGAAAAATCATTGGCACTATTCTCCCATCAATAGCGCGAGATTTGGGATTATCGAAGAATACTTTGGTGGTTTCTGGCGGGCATGACCAACCGTGCGGGGCGCTTGGTGCTGGAGTTATTCAACCGGGGATAACCATGGATGCGATCGGTACTGTTGAATGTATCACCCCGGTGTTTCAGAAACCGGTAATCAATAGAACCATGTTAGCGAACCGGTTCTGCTGCTATCCGCATGTAGTACCGAATCAATATGTTACCGTTGCCTATACTTTCACCGGCGGCTCATTACTCCGATGGTATCGAGACCAGTTCGGGGAGAAAGAATCCGAAATCGCCATTAATACCGGAGAAGATGTATATGATATGTTAGTAAATCAGATACCGGAAAACCCTAGTTCGTTATTTATCTTACCGCATTTCACTACTACCGGTACCCCTTATTTCGATTCGAATTCCCGTGGCGCTATTCTCGGTCTGACTTTATCAACCACTAAACCGGAAGTTACCCGGGCTATTCTGGAAGGAATCAGCTATGAAATCCGGCTGAATATCGAACTGTTAGCGCAATCGGGAATACCGGTTCGAGAAATCCGGGCGATTGGCGGCGGCGCGAAATCCGCTACCTGGCTGCAATTGAAAGCTGATTTATACGGTAGAAAAATCCGGGCGCTCAATGTTTCTGAAGCGGCTTCACTGGGTGCAGCGATGTTAGCCGGTTGGGCAATCGGTGAGTATAAGTCGCTGCCTGAAGCGGTTACCCAAACCGTTAAAATCAACCGAACATTCAGTCCAAAACCAAAGAATAAGAAAATCTATAATCAGAACTTTAAAATATATCAACAAATTTATCCGTTATTGAAAGATATCAATCATCAAATCGCAGCTCATGACCGGAAATAATAATCGCTCTACCCTAAAACAACAGCTTCGACAGTATGGCATCCATTTATCCAAACATCGGGGACAATCTTTATTACTCGATAATTCGGTGCTGGCTACTATTGTCTCCGCATGCGAATTGGATAACCAAGATATAATAATCGAAATCGGGTCCGGGACCGGTAATCTCACGGCAGAATTAGCGCAACAAGCGCATCAGGTTTATGCACTCGAAATCGACCGGAGGATGTATCAGCTTGCTACCGCTAATCTGCGCAGCTATTCGAATATAACTCTGATTCAGGATGATGCATTAGCTTATAATTTTAATGAAGTAGTTAAATCGCATCCTGATTCCCCACTTAAAATTACCGGGAACCTGCCCTACTCGATTACTACTCCGATCTTAATTAAAGTAGTCGAAAATCAGGTTCTCTTCTCGCGCGCAGTATTTATGATTCAACGGGAAGTCGCGGAACGATTAATCGCCTCCCCGGGAACGAAAGAGTATGGCGTGCTAACGATTTCGATTGCCTATCGCTATCAATCAGCAATAGTCGGCTATGTTCCCGCGAAATCATTTTTCCCGGTACCGGAAGTCGATTCGGCAATAATTAAACTTATCCCGCATAAAATACCGCCGGTGCTGGTAGATGATGAGAAGTTCTTCTTCCGCATCGTTAAAGTAGCATTCAGCCAACGCCGGAAAACTTTACTAAATAATTTGATTACCATTTCGCATCAACTGAACTTGGATAAACCGGAATTGGAAAAGGTATTAATCGATATTGCGATCGACCCTAAACGACGCGGAGAAACATTATCTATCGCAGAATTTGCGAAACTCGCCAACTTGTTAAAAAAACAGATTTAGCAGATAATTAATTAGCTTATGCGAATCACATTTAACCTTAACGGTAAATCGATTACCCTCGATGTCGAACCGACTGAGACCTTACTCCATGTCATTCGGGAACGATTGCATTTAACCGGAACCAAAGAAGGGTGCGGGCGCGGAGATTGCGGTGCCTGTACCGTGATAATGGATGGATATGCGGTTAATTCCTGCTTGATGTTAGCGCCGCAAGCTGATGGGCATTCGTTCACTACTATCGAAAGCCTGGCAGAAGATGGCCAGCTGGATATCATCCAGCAAGCATTTATCGATGCCGGGGCAGTCCAATGCGGATTCTGTACTCCCGGTATGATACTTTCTACAAAAGCGTTATTAACCCGGAATCCTAACCCTACCGATACCGAAATCAGAACGGCGATTTCCGGGAACCTCTGCCGATGTACCGGCTATGTGAAAATCATCGACGCCATTCGGGCATTAAAAACCAACCAGTAAAATCTTGATATTAATCCGACAAAGGTATATTTCTGAAGGTAAGCATTATTTTTCAGCCACAACGATGGCAGTAGCTTGCTCATCGTTGTGCGACAAGCTTAAAGATAAGCGGATTATCCCTTTTTGCTGAGAGATAGCGGCAGTAGTTTTATGCAGCAGAATATCCGGTTTGCCAAGTTCATTCAGGATTGTCTCGATTTCGGTGTGTTTGATACCAAACCGGAATCCGGTACCCAGCGCTTTAACCAACGCTTCTTTTGCTGCAAACCGGGCGGCATAATGCAGATGCGGATATTTCCGGGTACGGCAATACTCGATTTCACCCGGAGTATATATGCGTGTGGTAAATCGGTCGCCATATCGTTCCAGTGACTGTTTGATTCGCTCGGTAGAAATAATATCGATACCTACACCGTAGACCATACTTATAATGTCAAATGCCAAAATCCAAATGCCAAATAAATTTCAAATATCCAATTTCAAATCAACCTTGATGTATCGACTTCTTCAAATTTGTTTGTTTTTCTTCTAACTACTAACTGCTATCTTCTAACTTCTATTAACTGCAACATTTCCCGGACGGCTTTATCCATACCAACCAACACCGCTCGCGAGATGATACTATGCCCGATACTAAACTCTCCGATTTCTTTTATCGCTGCTATCCGAGCGATATTCTGATAATTCAGTCCATGCCCGGCATTAACGTTTAAACCAATATCTCTCGCCTGTTTTGCCGCATCAGCTATCAACTGAACTTGTTCATGCTCTTCGTCGGTTCCAAAAACTTCGCAATATTTCCCGGTATGCAATTCAACGAAATCAGCCCCGATAGTTCGTGATGCTTTCACCTGCTGCGGTATCGGATCGATAAACAAACTCACCGGGATTTTTTGGTTATGTAATTGATTGATCGCTTCTTTTAAGGGCGCCATTAACTTAACCACATCCAACCCGCCTTCGGTAGTCAGTTCCGCTCTTTTTTCGGGTACCAGCGTTACCAAATTCGGTTTGATGGATATCGCAATATCAATAATCTCTTTGGTAGCCGCCATTTCCAGATTTAATTTGATATGCAGTATCTCGCGCAGTAATCGCACATCTCGGTCCTGGATATGTCTGCGGTCTTCCCGCAAATGCACCGTTATCCCATGCGCACCTGCAAGCTCTACTAAAACCGCAGCAAAAATCGGGTCGGGTTCTTTTCCCAACCGCGCTTGCCGAATGGTAGCCACATGATCAATATTAATACTTAGGTTCGCCATGATTTTGTTTCCTTTCCAAATATAGTCAGTAGTCGGTCGATACAATATCGGTAAGTTTATATATTCCTGTTTATTTACTACTGTCTACGGTACTTTTCAGCAGTTCTGCATCTATTTCTAATACTTCCGGTAGAATCTGTACCGCTTCAACTCGACCGGCTAAAACCTTTGGCAAAACTACATTTTTCTCGACGGATAATCGGAAAGTATTCTTTCCGGCATGCAAGGCATTGATATCGGCAAACGCATTGATTAAATCAGGTTGAATCCCATTTAATACCGTGGCTTGCCCTTGAATAACCACGTCTAGCGCTTTTGGATACTGGGATTTAATCACTAAATTTGCCGGTTGGTTCCGGAGTTCGATATATGGATAGAAATGCCGGATTTCGGTTCGCTCATGTTTAACGCTTAACCATAATCCTAATGCGACCGCAATAGATACTAACAACAGCCCGAAATCCAATTGTTTGATTTTATCTCGTATCATGATGCTGTCGGTTCCTCTTCTTCCTGATACCCATAGAGACTGCGAAGTAATCGTCGCAATGAAGCGGGTTCTAAATCCCGGGTTAAATGGCCGGTACGCGCTACTGAAATTGTTCCGGTTTCTTCCGATACCACAATAACTACCGCATCCGTTTCTTCCGTTAATCCGATAGCTGCCCGATGCCGCATTCCCAGTTCCCGGCTTAAATTAGTTTCTTGTGTTAAGGGTAACAAACAGCCGGCAGCCGCAATTCGGTTCCCCTGAATAATCACCGCGCCATCGTGTAAAGGAGAGTATGGAGTAAATATCGATAGAATTAATTCCGAGACTACACTACTATCCAATTTAACTCCGGATTCCATATATTCTTGAAGCCCGGTCTCTCGTTCTAGAACAATCAATGCCCCTTGTTTCTTTTTGGTTAAGGTACCAACCGCTTGGACTATTTCAATGATAAACTGTTCTTCCGGTTTAAAAAACCTCCGGAAAAACCGCCGTTGTCCGAGTTGGGCAAACGTCCGGCGAATATCCGGTGCAAAGATGACAATTAACGCTACCAACCAAATCGTCCAGAACTTGTTAACTAACCAATAAATAGTAGTCAACTCCAGTACCTGTGCAATTTGCGAGATGATGATAATGGCAATTACTAATACAATCAATCCCTGAATCACCTGTACCGACCGGGTACCGCGCAGGAATTTAATCACCGTATAAAATAATACCGTGACCAAGAAGATATCCAGGATATCTTTCCAATGAAGTATGAAACTACTAAATAGAGCTTGCATAATCTATTGTACTATTATCTTTTTATTATCCATTGCTACGAATTGCGTCCGCAATTTTTACTACTCGGAGCATTGGTTTAACCTCATGCACGCGAACGATTTTTGCTCCTTGCATAACTGCCACCGCTACCGCTGCAGCAGTACCTTCAAGCCGGTCTTCTACCGGTAAATCAAGTATCTTGCCGATAAATGATTTCCGGGATACTCCAACCAATATCGGGCGGTGCAATTGTAAAAAATCCGACAATCGACGCAGGATAATTAAATTATGTTCTACTGTTTTTCCGAATCCAATTCCCGGATCGATTACAATTTGTTCCTGTTTTACCCCAATATGGGTTGCATTTAGTATACCATTTTTTAAGTATTTTATAATATCAAAAACTACATTTTGATATTGTGGCTGGGTTTGCATGGTCTGCGGAGTCCCAAGCATATGCATTAAAATCACCGGTACTTCGGTTTTTGCAGCCAGTGCTGCCATCGCGGTATCACCGGTCATGGCGGTAATATCATTAATCAATTGCGCACCGGATTCGAGGGCACCGTGTGCTACTTCTGCTTTATAGGTATCAACCGAAATTGGAATCTTCGATTCTTTCGCTACCTTTTCGATCACCGGTATAATCCGCTGGAGTTCTTCTTTTGCGGTAACCGGATTCGCGCCGGGTCGGCTCGATTCTCCACCGATATCGATAATATCCGCACCATCAGCGACCATTTGCATAGCCTGCTTAATTGCCGAGTCTGTAGGATAGTATTTTCCGCCATCGGAAAAGGAATCCGGGGTAACGTTTAATATTCCCATAACCAGGGTTCGGTTAGCCGGGAATTCAATATTGCATCGAGGACAGTGTAGTGGTGGATAAGATAGGCGGGAAATATCCAGCGAATTTAAATCAGTAGTGGTACCGAAAATCATGATTGAAATGAATAGTTCACATAAATGAAATTATTTACTCTTCTATGCTGGCGCCACATCCGGTTTTGCAGCCGGTGTTGGAACCGAAGCCGCTGATTCCGGTTTTGCAGAAGCTGGAACCGGTTCTGGTCCTGAATTGGTTTTTAATGGCGGTAATTCTTCGCCATTCATTAGTTTTTCAACATCATCATGGTCAAGGGTTTCCCGTTCCAATAACGCGTCAGCAATAATTTTTAATTTATCTTTATGCTCCCGAACCAGCGATTTCGCCCGTTGATAGCATTGGTCGATTATCGACCGGACTTCGGCATCGATGGCAATCGCGGTTTGTTCACTATAATCTTTCGACCGGGTTATTTCCCGACCGAGGAACAAATGTTCTTCCCGGCGACCGAAAGTCATCGGACCGAGTTTTTCGCTCATACCCCATTCACAAACCATACTATGCGCAATTTGGGTTGCCGTCTTAATATCGCTGGATGCACCGCCGGTAATATCGCCAAAAATCTCTTCTTCAGCTACCCGGCCGCCCATAAATATGGTTATATCGTTAATGTACTCATTTTTATTCCGTAAATGCCGGTCTTCTTGCGGTAACGCTTGGGTTAATCCCAGCGCTAATCCGCGAGGAATAATGGTAACTTTATGTACCGGATCGGTTCCGGGAATCAAGCGATTGATTAACGCATGCCCGGCTTCATGGTATGCGGTAACTTTCTTTTCCTGTTCAGAAATCACCCGACTTTTCCGTTCCGGCCCCATCATAACCTTATCGCGCGCTTCTTCCATATCAACCATTTCGACTTTCTTCTTATTCCTTCGTGCGGCTAGTAATGCCGATTCGTTCACCAGATTGGCCAAATCCGCACCGGAAAAATAGGGGGTTCCGCGAGCAACGGTATTTAAATTCACATCTTCACTTAACGGAATTTTCCGGGTATGTACTTTCAAGATTCCTTCTCGTCCTTTTAGATCAGGTAAATCAACGACTACGGTGCGGTCGAATCTCCCTGGACGGAGTAATGCGGGATCAAGAACATCCGGTCGGTTAGTTGCAGCAATTAAAATTACTCCTTCATTAGTATTAAATCCATCCATCTCGACTAAGAGAGCGTTTAAAGTTTGTTCTCGTTCATCATGTCCGCCGCCTAACCCGGTACCACGCTGCCGGCCTACGGCATCGATTTCATCGATAAAAATTATACAGGGTGCATGCTTCTTCCCATTATCAAACAAATCCCGGACGCGAGATGCACCGACTCCGACAAACATTTCTACGAAATCCGATCCGCTAATCGAGAAAAACGGGACATTCGCTTCTCCAGCAACCGCCCGCGCTAATAGGGTTTTCCCGGTTCCGGGAGGACCGACCAAGAGAACTCCTTTTGGAATCCGGCCGCCCAACTTCTGAAATTTCTGCGGGTCGCGTAAGAATTCAATGATCTCTTGTAATTCTTCTTTTGCTTCATCCGCACCGGCGACATCGACAAAGGTTACTTTCGGTTGTCCTTCACCCATGGTTTTCGCACGACTGCGACCGAACGCCATCGCTCGGTTACTACCGACCTGCATTTGCCGCATGATAAAGAACCAGATAGCGACGATAAATAATAACGGGACGACCCAGCCTAGTACCGTGTTCCAAATGCGGGCTTGCAACTGCATTTTGAATTTCACCATTTTATCCGGAGTTACGGTTTGATTATATGCTACCAATTCTTTGATTACTTCCTGGCCTACCGTTTCCAGAATCGGAGTAGAAAATTTCTCTTCTTTTGGCGAAATAACTCCGCCGGAAGTTCGCATGGTAATCATCGTCCCGGCGATTTTGGTATCGTATATCGCAACATCTTTAATTTGCCCGGCATGCAGATATTTTAGAAACTCACTATAATCCAAAGGCCGTTCCGCCTCTTTGTTCGGTAAGAAGATTGCCGCTAATACCAAAACGACCAGGATGGCTAACCAGAATGATAATTGTTTAATCAGATTTTTCAATGTAATTCGCCTCGTTGAATAGATTGTAGAAGGTAAATAGCTATTACCTCTACTCAATAATTCTAGCCTATGCAGGTATGGTTTGCAAGTTTCATTAGTAATACCAGCTATTTATTCATTTATTAAACTCCAAAAATCGATACATGATATAGGAATTGTTCGAGTAACAGTGAAATTATCGAGTAAGGTCATGTTATCTTGATAGACATTAACCGAAATATCAGCTCCACTAACATCGACCACAGCAAAATGATATTGGGGTATCGGTGGTACATCTACATCCGGATTACTACTGCTATAAATTGGTGCGCCACAAGTTCCGGTAGTAACTTGATATATATAATGGTTATAGGAAGGATTAATCGTATTATCTATATGTCGTCGACTATAGAAATGTTCATGACCAACAAACACGATACTCACATTCGCATTATCCAGTAATTGCCATAACGCATCCCGATCGGTAGAATTTACATCCAATGAACTGCCAATATGGTTGCCAGTGGGATATGCCGGTTCATGGAAAAAAACAAAATAATGCGTTTTCCCGGTTAACAACGGAGTTAACCAGGCGCGTTGCGTGGTATCGATTTTATGATTAAATCCGGTCCCAACATGGTTACTATTAAGCATAATGAACCGGCTATTATCATAATCGAAAGAATATACTGTTTTATTATATCCGGCCAATTCATTATTGGCCACAAATTCTGGAAAGATATTATTAAACGCCGTTTCGGCAGCATAAGCAGCGCCATTATTGGTTTCATGATTTCCTACTCCGAGATAGAAAAATGATGCCGGTTTATATACTGTAACCGTATCTTTCCAGGTTTGTAATTGCCATGAAATGGTAGAATATGAATACCCGCCACCGCCAATAATCATATCTCCTGGAAAAACAACAAACTGCGGTGGTGGATTTAATGTGGTGATTCGGGACATGATCAATTGCAGTTCTGTGATATTTACTGGATATGAGCTGGTCGTACTTCTGCTATCTGCCATAACCACAAATCGGAAATCAACTGCTTGTACCCCGCTATGAAAAAGCATCAACACCATACTTACAATTATCAACCACCAACCAAGTTTTTGGTTAAGGAACATACCTACCTCCACTACTTCTTCTTGACTATACGAAATACGGTAAAGGTATCGATTATCTTACCTTTAACATTATATACAGTAGTAGTCACCTTCGCCCCATCAACATCAACCATCGCAAAATGATATACTGCAATTGGTTTGACATCGACATTAGCTGTTCTGAGGAATTTTTTATCTCGATCTAATTTACTTACGAGATTTCCGGCTATTGCGGTATACAATGGCGCACCGCAAGACCCGGCAACCACCTGATAGATAGTATTTTTATATTCCGGATTAAAAACGCTATTGATATGGCGCCGGGCATAAAAATGTTCATGCCCGACAAAAACCACCGATACTCTAGCGGAATCAACGATTTTCCAGAATGCATCTCGTTCCGTTGTATTAGCATCTAAAGAACTGCCGATATGCGGGCCAAAAGGATATGCCGGCTCATGTAAAAAAACGAAATTCTGCGGTTTTTGGTTCAGATGGCGTAAAAGCCAGTTTCGTTGAGTTGAATCGATAATATGATTCTCTCCGGTATGGTTGCTATTTAGCATAAAAAACCGGCTATTATCATAATCGAGATAATATACCGTTCGATTATATCCCGGTAATTCTTCGGTAACTTTAAACTCGGCAAAAACATCGGCAAATGCCTTTTCTGCCAACGATTTCGGATTGGCATTAGCGGTCTCATGATTACCAACTCCGGGATAAAAAAAGGTTATTGGATAATAGGCCGTAACGGCATTTTTCCAAATAGTAAACTGATTGGTCATTACCGAATAAGAAGTATCGGCTCCTCCGACTAAATCTCCGGGGAAGAGAACAAATGCCGGTTGCGGATTAACTTTTTTCATCTGGGCTAATACTTTTTGTAAATCTTCGATATTAACCGGTTCTTCTTTACCTTTCCGGCTGTCAGCCATAACCGCAAATCGGAATTTAGCGGAAACAGATGATACTACAATGGCATAAAGCAATATGATAATAAATAAGATACCTATGGCATGCTGGTGATTTTTCTCGTTCATCTGTTAATCCTAATCCCCTTCTTGGCTATATTTATTATCTTTATTTTACCAGATTTTGCCGGGTATTGCCATAAACCAGATTGCGGAATAAGTTTAAGAATTGGATCAAGCCTCGGCTGACTTACTACCCTAATAAAATAGAGACACCAAGCGCTAATTTTGACTGGTATAATTATTCGGTATAACGATAATAGCCTATTTCAGATTTGCCCTTTAATTATTTGCCATTTGGCAAAGAATTATTTTCGATAGCGTCGAGTTTCCGACTGTATAGAAATTGAACACTCTCGATAATCTTTTACCACATGGTAAAAGATTATT
>JBHGBB010000300.1:0-3069 GCA_041946755.1 bacterium
AAATATCGGCCGATATTTCCGGTTCCGCATCACCGGAATCATATTATCTTTCAGAACAATATATTCCTGCGCTCCGGTAGAACTGATTACAATATCATCATGTTCCATTTGAGTGAAACAATCTTCCAATTTCACCGCCCGGCCTTTAACTCGTTCCGCAAGCTCTATTGCCCGGTCAAAACTCCGATTGCTAACCGTAATCGCCGTCACCCCGGCTTCAGCCAAATGCCGGAGGGTTAGTTCACTCATTTCACCGGCACCGATTACCAGTACGCTACGATTACGTAAATCGCCAAACAATTTATGCGCTAATTCGACCGCTACCGACCCGACTGAAATCGCTCCTTTGCCAATATCGGTGGAACTCCGAATCTCTTTGGCAACATTAAACGACCGCTGGAATAAAGAATGTAAAATTTGGTTGGTAAATCCTGCAGAATTGGCAATTTCATAGGCTTCTTTCACCTGACCCAGTATCTGCGATTCGCCGATAATCATCGAGTCTAGACTTGATGCCACGCGAAATAAATGCCGAATTGCGCCAGGACCATGATGGATTTCTAAATATGGTTCGAATTGGGTTACTGGTATTTGGTGGATATCAGCTAAAAATAGTTTCAATTGGTTTAATACTTCCCGAAACGGAGTTTGCGTTATGGCATAGATTTCTACCCGGTTGCAGGTTGATAGAATCACCGCTTCATTAATCCCGGTATGTTCTTTAAGTTTAGTCAGAGCTTGGGGGATATCTTTCGCCGAGAACGCTAGTTTTTCCCGGACTTCGATAGGTGCAGTATGATGGTTTAAACCAAGGACGAGGATATTCATAAAAAAAACCACAGAGTCACAAAGGCACAAAGAACACAGAGATTTATAATATAACTCTTTTTATACCTTTCTTCATCAGCTCAGAGTAGAAGTTTAATATTAAACCTAATTTTAGTCCGGTTAATCGGAGATAAGTTAAAACTTGCGCTTGATGAACAGGCAATATACTTTCAACACATTTTATTTCTACTACTATTTTCTTTTCAACAATTAAATCTACGCGATAATGCTCAGGTAATTCAATATTTTTATATATGATAGGTAATTCTTGTTGTTTTGAATAAGTCAATCCTCCTATATCAAATTCTTTAACCAAACAAACTTCATAAATCGATTCCAATAATCCGGGACCAAGTTGTTTATGAACTTCTATTGCACATTTTATAATTCTTTCAGTTATCTTATTTTCTTCAATTAAATAGTTTTTCTCAGTGCTACTTTGAGTCTCTGAGTCTCTGTGGTATTGGTTTGTCATTTAGTCTTGGTACTTACTCACAATCTGCTGAATCCGCTGTTCCGCTTCCTTCTTGAGCCCGGCTTGAAGTAAATCGAGTATATCCGATTCGATAATTGCTTGAAATATCTGCTCTCTTTGTTTCCCTTGCGGGATATCATGAATAAGCTTAGTTCGCCATTTATCCAGTAATTCTAAATACTCAGTATATTCCGGGCCAAACTGCTCTTCCAGCTGTTTTCTCAGATATTTAGATAACGCCGGACTTTTCCCATTGGTTGAAATCGTTATCAGCAGATCACCCCGCCGGATACTTGCCGGCACCTGGAAATTACAGAGAGCAGGAACATCAACAATATTAACTAAAATCGACTTCTTTTTTGCTTCTTCGGCTATTTGCTGATTTACTTTAGTATCATTCGTAGCGCCGATAACCAAAATCATCTTAGTTAAATCTGCAGTTTGATATTTCCGATTAATAATCTGGATTTGTTTAGCTTTGGCTAATTTCAATATTTCCGGATGGAACTGCGGGGAAACTACTGTTATTTTCGCCTGGCAACTAAGTAATGAATTGATTTTCCGCAACGCTACTTCTCCGCCGCCGATAACTAAACATGGTTTATTTTTTATATCTAAGCTAATGGGGTATAGCATAATTATTGCGCTACATTGAATAGTAACTCGTTTTTCCTAACTTCTACCGTTATTTTCTGTCTATCGTGGATTTCGCCAGCGATAATCTTCATGGCTAATGGATTTTCCAACCGCTGGACAATGACGCGTTTTAATGGTCTAGCACCATATACCGGGTCATATCCTTCTTTAGCCAGCAATTCTTTTGCCGAATCGGTTAGTATCAATTCAATATTTCGTTCACTCAACCGTTTCTGCAACCGATGTAGTTGGATTTCAACAACTTGTTTTATCTGTTCTCGGGATAACCGATGGAAAATAATAATATCATCTACCCGATTCAGGAATTCCGGCCGGAACTGGCTGCGTAACGAGTCCATCACCTGAGTCCGCATCTTCTCTTCGTCATGTTCATCTTCCAGTTCAGTGATATATTGGCTACCCACATTCGAAGTCATTATCACGACTACATTCTTGAAATCTACTGTTCTCCCCTGCCCATCAGTCAACCGTCCATCATCCAGAATTTGTAATAAGACATTAAATACATCCTGATGCGCTTTTTCAATCTCATCAAACAAAACTACTGAATATGGCCGACGCCGAACCGCTTCGGTCAATTGCCCGCCTTCTTCATACCCCACATATCCCGGGGGCGCTCCGATCAACCGGGAAACGGTATGCTTTTCCATATATTCGCTCATATCGATTCGAACCATCGCCTGTTCATCATCGAACAGAAATTCGGCTAGCGCCCGCGCTAATTCGGTTTTCCCTACTCCAGTCGGCCCCATAAAAATAAACGAGCCGATCGGCCGGTTCGGATCGGCTATTCCCGCCCGCGAACGACGTACCGCATTAGCCACTGCGGTTATCGCATCATCCTGACCGATAACCCGTTCCCTTAGCCGGTCTTCCATCTTTAACAATTTCTGCATTTCTCCTTCAAGCATTTTCGAGACCGGTATTCCGGTCCACTTCGATACAATTTCCGCTATATCCTCTTCATCAACTTCTTCCTTTAACATCTTTCTATCTTTTTGTAATTCGGCAAGTTTCTTACTTTCAGCCTCAACCTGCTTCTGCAATTCCGGTAATTTACCATACCGTAATTCAGCGACTTTATTTAACTCGCCATCCCGTTCCGCTTT
>JBHGBB010000301.1:0-3057 GCA_041946755.1 bacterium
AAGATGTCCATCCAATGATTCGCCTTATGCCGGTGGATTCCAAGTACAAGCAAGCCCGGTATGCCCGAACTATGCTGCAACCAGCGATGAATTCTCGTTACATATTTTACCATAATATCAGTAGTAGAAAAGTTGTAATCAGTTGCGGCAGCAGAAGCAAATAGTTTTTGCTGCCGCTTTCTAAAATCCTAATAAATCTCATTATTATGAACGATAAAAAAACTGGATTTACCTTGGTTGAAATTATAATTGTGGTAGCAATTATCGGGCTGTTAGCCGGATTAGCGATACCAAATTTCTTAAAACAGCGAAGAGTTGCCAATGCAAAATCATGCGTCAATAATTTGCGGGTAATTGACCATGCGGCGCAGCAGTGGGCTTTGGAATACAAGAAAGCAGGAACCGATACCGTACCATCACCAATCAATAGCGATAGTACGTTTAATGTGTTTTTTAAAGGTGCTTGGACACAATGTCCTTCCAATAATTCGCCCTATGCCGGTGGGTTTCCGATTGCCGGTAATCCTGTTTGTCCTAACTATGGCAATGGAGATGAGTTTACTGGTCATATTCTATCTCCGTAATCGATAGGCTATTATTACTCTGCGATATCTATTCACTACTTTTTACATTCTTCCTCAATAAACTAAACCACCATAACCTATTTTCTGATTAAAATATATTATTCTACTCAATGCTTTTGGTTATATAATATAATTTAAACTAAATACGGTAATGATAATTGTATAATGGACTTTCAAAGATATCTTCAACAATTATTTATCCATCGGAATATAACGATTATTTTTTTTCTTTTACTAACAATATCGATCTTCTTTCCAGCATTATTTAATGGATTTATTTGGGATGATGCTGCGATATACGATAATCCTGTAATCAAATCGGTTCATGGTCTTGGGGATATCTGGTTTCATCCAGTAACCAATACTCACGAACTCCATTATTGGCCTATAGTATACACTACATTTTGGATCGAATATCGACTCTGGGGAGATAATCCCGCAGGATATCATTTGATAAATATCTTACTGCATACAATGAATGTGGTATTATTATGGTTGATTTTACGGAAAATTGGAGTTGGTGGTGCTGGATTGTGCGCGATATTATTTGCCGTACATCCGGTACATGTTGAATCGGTTGCCTGGGCGATTGAACGCAAGGACGTTCTCTCCGTATTTTTTTATCTTACTGCTTTTTTATGTTACCTTGCATATCATGACAACCGTTCGTGGGTAAAATATAGTTTATCGCTCATATTTTTCATCAGTGCATTATTAAGTAAATCTATTGCCATAACGTTACCGATAGCAATTTTATTATATCTTTGGTGGAAAAACGGTAAAATAAGTAAACCGGACTTCATGTCGATCATTCCCTTCTTCATCCTGGCATGTACCATAGCATATTGCGATGTCCGATTCGTTCACCAACGAGTTGCTTTGACCTCCTTTACCCTAAACCCACTGCAACGAATCTATGTTGCCGGGAAATCGCTTTGGTTCTATCTCGGGAAATTGATTTTCCCATTCAATTTGATCACGGTTTATCCGCGCTGGAATCTAGCCGTGAGTCTATTTTCGCAATATTTCTATCCTTTAACTTTTCTGGCTTTTCTCGGAATACTTATTCTTGGAAAAAAATATTTCGGTAGAGGAGCGTTTGCTGCGCTTGCCTTCTTCGTCATCACCTTATCGCCCACGCTTGGTTTTATCAATTTTAGTGTAATGTATTTTACTTTTGTCACTGACCGATTCCAATATCTGGCTAGTATCGGCCCGTTAATACTTGCCGGTACAATTGGATATAAGTGTTATACCTCTGTGACTCAATTTTGGAAACCGCTCCTGCGAATAGGAGGAGTTACGGTAATAGCGTTCTTGAGTTTTCTAACCTGGAAGCAGACCGATCATTATAAAAATGATGAGACCTTGTTCCGATATACGATCTTAAAAAATCCCAACGCCTGGCTGGCATATAATAATCTTGGTGTTACGCTTATGGCAAACCGGAAATATACTGAAGCGGAACAATGTTATCGGCAAGCACTTATTTTAAATCCAGAATTCGTTTATATTTATAATAATTACGGGCTGTTGTTAGTTGAACAAAATCGACTCCAAGAAGCTGTCAATTATTTCCAGATAGCAATCAAATATAGTCCCAGTTTTACGAAAGCGTATGATAATCTCGGAGTCGCACTGGCAATGCAAGGGAAAATGAACGAAGCCCTTCTGTGTTTCAAAAAAGCTCTAATGCTTAATCCTTATGATCCTGACGCAAAATATAATTTGGATAAAGCTACCCGCGAACTGAACCAAAACCACGTTAAAAATTCACCAACCAATTAAGTTTCTGTTATCTTCTTTCCATTATTGTTTTACGACTCTGCTAGTGCGTATATGTAACCCCTGCTATACATATGTATCTATGGCTCTACAGGTTTTATAGTTGATTACAATATCGATAGTTAAGATTTCCCGGGATAAAAAAATATTAGTATCCGAAAACGCTTATAGAATTTAGTTTTAACTTCAATTAAGCCACCACGCTCTTAAATCAAATCTATCTTTTATTATTGGCATAAACGTTGCAAGCTTATTTCACGTTTATCCTGTTTTTTTGATAGAATTTTGACAGAATGATATTTTTTTTGATATACTAACATCTGTTTAATTTTAAGTCAACAAGCTTATTGCTATTGAGAAAGGAGGGAAATACGAGTATGTTATCTTCAGTTAAATCAAGAAAAGGATTTACATTGGTTGAAATTATGATCGTCGTAGCTATTATCGGTATTTTAGCCGCAATCGCAATTCCGAACTTTATTAAGTCGCGGAAAATGTCTCGGGCGAAAGCGTGCGTTTCGAACCTGAAACAGATCGATGGCGCGGTGCAACAGTGGGCATTGGAATATAAGAAAGCTGCAACTGCAACCACACCGTCAACGTTGGCTACAGATTCGTCTTTTTCAGCTTATTTAAAAGGTTCGTGGTCAAGATGTCCATCCAATGATTCGCCTTATGCCGGTGGATT
>JBHGBB010000302.1:0-3024 GCA_041946755.1 bacterium
TGCTTGACTGATTCTAACTTATTTTGAATCTACTTAAATGTGTTTTTTAGTGCGATGTGAACTGGGTTCTAATAATGAATCTCTTCTCTCCAATCGGATTTTAAATCGAGATTCTGTCTGATATATTTCCCATCGATTTTTACTATGTTCTTTTAAATAGGGAGCTTCATCCATAAAATCGATGATTATTGCCTTATCTTTATGCTCGCTTTTTCGGAGTACTCGCCCGACACGCTGTAAAGCTCGGGTTTCTGATTTTCCACCACCAGCAAGTATTAACGCTCCCAAGGTAGGAATATCGAGTCCTTCATCAGCCAGAGTAGTAGCAATGACGATTTTTATTTGTTGTTCTCGAAAACTCTTCCATATTCGATTCCGTTTAGAACTGCTATCTGCTCCTTGAACAAATTCTGCTTCCGGTAAAAAGTGGGTTAATAGTTTCCCATGTTTAACTTGTTGGACTAAAATCAGAACGGTCAAACCTTGATTAACCAACTGTCGTGCCTTTTTGGCAATCAGAGTATTCCGCTGTTGATTTTCAATAACTGCGATTTGATATATCGTTGAATAATCATGTACTGTTTTTTTGATTCCGTTTGAAGGTACCGGTAGAAACGTTATTTCCGGTGGAACGAGATATCCTTCATCAATCAACATCGAAGCATTTATTCGGACTATTTTTTCATCGAGTGCAGCTTCGATGAGCAGATCTTGGTGATCTGATCGATATGGAGTAGCACTTAATCCATATCGATATTCCGCTTGTTTAGTATGCATTGCAACTGTATAGCAAGTATCTGAAGGGATATGATGGCATTCATCGAAAAATACTACTGGATAATTCTCCACCATAGAAATAATACTATCTTTTTGTTTAGAAATATCGGTTGGATCATCTTCATCCTCTTCATCGAATCGATGATATTCCTCTCCGAATGCTCGAATCGTTGATTGTATAGTTGCTACCGTTATTGGTTGTAGATTAACAATTCCATCTCCAAGTTGACCAATCGGAATGCCAAATTGTAGTTCAAAAAAATCTTTTGTTTGATAAAGTAACTCTCGTGTATGAACAAAAAATATCGTTGGGCGTTCCAACCGAGCAATAATTCCAGCAGCTACCATGGTTTTTCCTGCGCCTGTAGCCATTTCGATAATACCGCGTTTCTCTTGAACCGCTTTTTGAATAGTTGTTTTTTGATATTTGCGGACTTGGTTGGTTTCTCGAATTACTAGTTTTAAAGTAGGAGAGACAGTGGTTCGCTCATCAATCAGTAAATAATTCACCTGCGCCTGTTCAAGAATAGGTAATACTTTATTCAGTAATCCCGAAGGAAATTGATAAGTGCGTTTATTAAATAGATGGCGATATCCGTCCCAGACACCATCGACATATTTCGGATTATATTCCGAGCCACTGACCCAGAAAGAAGTTACCTTATCTATTTTTTCGAATGGTATTGATGTTCCGGAAAGCGTAGTATAAGTATGATTTACTTTTACCCGAAGATTGGTTTGAATCCATTGTTTTCGATAGATATAGAGTATTTGATCATCGATCTGAGAAGGATGTAAAAAACAGATTTTCATGAGTTCCGGCAGATGAACGATATGTACTTCCCATCGTTTTTTTTCAGGATTCCAACGCCGGTTTTCTAGGGCTCGAATCTGATCGATAAGGTTTTGATTAAAATAAAACTTTATCCCCAAATATTCTTCATCAATTAACGTTATTTCCATTGAATATATGGTTGTAGATTTAGCTAAATAGGATATCTAAATTATCCTAAACAAACGAATGTTTATTAAATATAAATTCTATG
The DNA here is from genome assembly GCA_041946755.1 of bacterium. Classification (GTDB taxonomy): domain Bacteria; phylum UBP4; class UBA4092; order JAOAEQ01; family JAOAEQ01; genus JBHGBB01. The sequence goes on from JBHGBB010000302.1 coordinate 1,824, forward strand.
ATTTAATCTACCTACTGCGCAAATGATATCATACGATATAGTTGATGCTTTTTGGGCTACTTCATCGATTCCGATACATCCTTTATCCTGCTTGCCAAACAAAACTACTTCATCCCCGAGTTTAATATTGGGTATTTTCGTTACATCGACCATTAATTGATCCATACAGATTCGGCCGATAATCGGAACGCGTTTCCCATGGATTAAAACATCTCCATGATTGGAAAGTAATCGGGGATAACCAGTTCGATATCCAACACTAATGGTAGCTATGGTTGTATTCCGATTGGTAATATAGGTTCGTCCATAGCTAATGGTTCTTCCGGGTAAAGCATGTTTTAGGTAAATAACTCTAGATTTAAATGACATGGCTTCGATCAATTTGGCTTTTCGCTGCATGGATTTTGCCGGATATAATCCATAAATAATTAATCCCGGTCTAGCCCCATCAAGGTATAATTCCGGATAGGATAAAACTGAGGCACTATTTGCTACATGACGAAATGGAACCGTAATACCATTCTGCTCCAATTCCGTTAGTACCTTTTGGTATCGTTTAAACTGGAGAAATGTAAAATCGCGATCTTCGTCAGCACTTGCGAAATGTGTAAATACTCCTTGTAATTGCAAAGCCGGTAAATGAGTCAGCTGTTGAATGAGATTTGCAGCTTCCGAATAGTAGGCACCCACTCTACCTATACCAGTATCGATTTCAGTATGGAAATTAAGTTTAGTTTTTTGTTTTGACGCAGCTAAACTGAGTTTTTTCCCGACTGTATAATCGCAGATATTTGGCGTTAATTGATATTCAATGACAGCATCGATTTCATAAGTTTGACAACAGCTTAGTACTAAAATCGGGGTTTTAATTCCTTTTTGTCGGAGCGCGATTGCTTCGTCATATGTTGCTAAACCGAGATATTTTGCATTGACCTTTTGTGCTAGTTTCGCGACCTCAATAGCACCATGGCCATAGGCATCGGCTTTAATTACCGCAATCAGATTTCGTTGTTTGCCAATTTTACTCCGGATTTGTGCTAGATTATTTGATATAGCATTCAAATCCACCTCACACCAAGTTCGGAATGGAATGTTTTTCACAATACTTCTCCTTGATAATCTGAACAAAAACAATTATTTATCTGCTTTTTGTTCAGGATTAAGTAATTCACCTAAATTCGTTTTTGCTTCCGGTTCTTTT
>JBHGBB010000303.1:0-2974 GCA_041946755.1 bacterium
GCGGGATTATCGATAAATATCGGAAGCAAGAATCTAAAACAAAAAAGATGAAGAAAGAAGCAAAATAGAGTACAATAATATTTACCATATTATTTCAGGAGGTATTTATGGGTAACAAAATTCTTACTGTAGACGACGATCCCTCGTTTGTTGAAGCGATAACTACGTTATTAGAAGCAAAAGATTATAAGGTTATTTCTGCTGATAATGGCGAGGATGGGTTCAAAGTCGCTAAAGCGGAGAAACCGGATTTGATTCTTCTTGATGTAATGATGACGCATAAAACTGAAGGATTCGATATCGCCCGAAATCTAAAGAACGATGCTGAGACAAAAGATATTCCGGTGGTAATTATTTCCGGGATTCGGCGCGAAATGAATCTGCCTTTTGGTTTCGAACCAGACGAGGATTGGTTACCGGTAAAAGCAGTCCTAGAAAAACCAATTAAACCGGAACTGCTGTTGAAAACGGTTGAAGATAATATTAAAAAGTAATTCACTCGTTTACCTGACTACCATACATTCGATGATTAAGAGATAGCGAGGAATCATGATTTAAACTCGCTATCTCTCGATTTATTTTCTACTCGAACTTCAATATAGCATCCATAATCTATCATTAATACCAGTTGGTGGTTCATAAACATAGATATTTGGTTCGGAATTATATTCTGTTTTCCAGATATTGATAACCTGCTGTAGTCCTACCCAGTGAAGACTAGTATCTGGGAGATATTGGTGTAGTCTCTGTTCGAATTCAGTAATATACTCCGTGATATTAAGATCAGTATGCGGTACGAAAATAGTACAGGTATATATCTTTCCTAGAGGGAGTAATCCGTCTCGTTGTAATTGCACTAATCGCATAAAATTATGCCAATGCTGATCAGTAGTATCAGAGCTCCCGTAGGTTCCGATGTTCGGTATCGGTGCGGTACTATCATGCACTAGAAAATGATAGGCATCTTTCGGTTTCCATATACCGGATGCCCAAAGACATGTTTCGTTAGTATGTAAATAAGTTGCCGCGCCCCAAAGTATATTTGCTTGCCAGGTAGAAGCGCTATATGCACAACCAACAATTTGATTCCAGAATTGTTCTAATTGCGAATCTTGTGGCGGAGCAGCAATAAAACCGCCAGCAACACGAGAAGGAGTCACTCCGGTCAATTGGATCAAATGAACTACATCTGCATAGTTATAATCGACTGAATGAAACGTCGTTTCATGTGAATGCGGATCAATTTCAAATCCTAAATCTTCTCTTAAATATCGGAAAACATTTTTACCATGCGTATCGGGTGTACCATCATCATACAGTGCAACCGCTTTAGCGAAATTCCATTCTGTTTGATAATTGATCATAACGGTATTCTTGGATAGCATATTGGCGAATTCAATCAACCGCTGACGGTATTCCCAGAACGATGTGGTATCGATTTCGAAATTTGGAGAATCAGGTGGTGCTTCGGTATGTATGACGATATTAATGTATATCGGTGGTTTATTGATTTGGGCATAGATTGAGGATGTCAATACCATACCGTTGAACAATAAAACAATCGCGCTCAATTGTAAATAGAAACGAGCTTTATTTATTAACTGCATAGGCATTGATGATATATTAAGCAAGTTATGATGACTATTATACCGAATCTTGTAAATTTATAATTAAGTAGATCTGTATCATTTGCATTAAATAAAATATTATTGCATTTACTACGCGGAACTCACTTCCGAATGCAGTTCTTTAATTCGTTGTTTAGCGCGATCGACTTGTTCATGTAAATGTTGTGGAGCGAATTGTAGGAAGGTTTGGTAAGAAAGGATCGCTTCCAGTTTTTGTGCCAGTTTATCTTGCGATAATGCTTTATTATAATAAGCAATAATACATCGGGAATTAAGTTCGATTGCCCGAGTATGATCAGCGATCGCAAGCACATATAGCCCTTTATGTCGATATGCCACTCCGCGACCGTCATAAGCGTCAGCGAGTTTCGGGTTGAGTTCGATTGCTTTAGAGAAATCAGCTATCGCTTGATCATATTCGCCCATAGCGGTATGGGCTGTTCCTCGACTATAGTATGCAAGTGAGAATTTCGGATTTAAATCCAATTCGCGATTATAATCTGAGATAGCCATAAAATACCCACCTTTTGCGCGATAAGCGTTACCGCGATTATAATGACATAGTGGATATTCCGGATTCAATTCCAGGCATTTAGAGAAATCTAGAATGGCATTATCGTATTCCGAAATAGCATGGAATGTTCGACCACGATTATAATACATAAGAGCATTCGTAGGGTCATGCTGTATTGCGCGGTTAAAATCAGCGATCGCTAACGCAAATTCTCCTTGGGCGTCATAATTTACTCCCCGACCGCAATATGCCTCAGCATCTTTTGGATTCATTTCAATTGCTTTAGTATAATCACTAATTGCGAGATTAAACTGACCGAGTTTATCATAGGTTAATCCCCGAAGAGTGAATGCATCAGCAAAAATCGGGTCAAGTACAAGCGCTTTTGAACAGTCAGTAATCGCTAATTCCAAATCGTTTTTTGAATAATAAGCGCTTGCCCGACGGAGATATGCTTCAGCATCGCCCGGATTTATCTCGATTACTTTTGAGAAATCAGCGATGGCTAAATCATAGGCATATTGTTTCTCATACGCCAGTCCGCGATTAGTATATGCGCTTGCTAATCGTGGGTTTAGTTTCAGGGCTTTTGAAAATGATTCTATTGCTGCACCCAATTCGCCTTGTTTCAGATAGGATAAGCCCTGATTTACATAAACCCAAGGGTCGGTGATTTCCGTTGGTTTTGATTTTCTAAAAAAAGCCATAACGATTAATCAAAAGCTAAAATAGATAGTAGGACTCTAAAAAAAGGTAATTTTAGTATAAATTTATCCCTTAAACATAATACTTTTTGAACTGCTTGTCAAGTGTAACATATAAAATATTAATA
>JBHGBB010000304.1:0-2972 GCA_041946755.1 bacterium
CGCCGAAAAACACCTGCCCGGAATGCCCGTTCCGGAACATCTGCTATTAGTATAAAGCATTTACATAAGCACTAAGAAACGCGGTTTATCTTGCTATGTCTAATTGTAAACTATATCTACTATTTCTCTTTCTGCACCAGATTAATTAATTTTTGAAAATTCTCATTGCATTCCGGACAATGATTGGTTTTTAATCCCATTTGCGCTACTTCTAATGCGCGGTCATAATGTCCGGTTTTATATGCGGCATAACCATAAGCATGTAATATATTTTGATAGGAAACTAAATGATCATCTTGGAACTTAAAATTGGTTAATTCAAACTGATCGAAAGCGATATCATATTTCCCGCAATGCTCAGCTATATATCCATACCATGCATGACAATTCGGATTATTGATCCCATATGTAAAGAATTTCTCATAAGCCTGATGCACATCATCCCAAACCTGCTCATCTTGAAAATAGCGACTATATTCTTTCATATCTAGCTTTCCATCTTTCCCTCGAGCATAATATCGGGCTAATTCCAAATGCCCATCTACTGGAAAAAGATAAATATATGGATTCTGCAATTTCATCGAACCGGTATCAGTCCATAATTCGCGGAGTTCTTCAATACTGCCACCCCATTTAGGCATCAAGAAAGTTTGATAACGATCATATGGTTCGGTAACATTCGGATCGATAGCTTGCGCCCGTTTAAAATATTCCCGGACCTCGCCCTTATTTAAACTTAATCCCATACCCACAGTGATTAATTTCGCATATGCCTCTTCTTGATAGGGGTCCAATTCAGTACTTCGATGCAAATATTTATATGCAGCATTCAATTCCCGGTCGAAATTTCTCCATCCTTCCCGATCAACCGTATACGCCCAACCGCTTCCCCGATGTTGCCAGGCTAACTCGATTTTATGGGCACCGACATAATAATTGGTCCAGGCAGAATCCGGCTCTAGCTTGATTAACGCTTGATAATAAGGGTCCGCTTCAATCGATTTATTCAGCTCTTCCACCGATTGCGCTAGAATAATCCGCGCTTTGGAATTATCCGGATCGGCAGCGATAATTCCACTAATCGCATCGATTGCTTCTTTATATTTTCCATTATTATATAACATGGCTGCATATAGAATTTGATATCGAGGATTATCCGATTTCTGAATCGCGAAACTATCCGCTAAATTTACTGCTTTTTCAATATTGCGACCTGAAACCATATTGATATATATCGGTATTGCCCAATCAAGATTGTTATCCGCATCAATCATCTGTTTTATATTAGCATTATTAAATTCATCCCCTGCTGCAAAATAACCTAATATTTCCAGCCCGGTTTTATGCAATGTCTCCGGAGTACCGGCCGCCGGCCGCTGAACATACTGTTTAATCATATTGTTTATTTTATCCGGAACCATCGATTCAAGAATCGCTAATGCTAGTTTCCCCGGAATCAATGGGGCTTCATTTTCGGGAATAATCATCGTTTCCTGATGAGTAGTACTGTTTTCTCGAAATATCGATAAGGTAATATGATATTTGGTTTCTTGCTTATCGATAGTGGCCGTAACATAATTTTTACTCCCGAAACTATTGGCAAACGATACAGCCATCTCTTGCGGAAACTGTTTCCTGGGAGAGAATAATCCCCAACGATTTGCACTCAAATATACATAGGAATCAAATGGGGCATTATATATCCTGGTTGGAGTCCAACTCGCTTTAAATACCGTTGGGAAATAAAATTGTAACGCGTCAACCGTGATTTCATGATTGGAATTGGTGAAGGGACAGATAACCAACGAAATCCGCGGGGACATCGTCGGAATAGTTTTAAATTCTTCTATCATAACCGGTAAAGGGGTCATGATAATATTCTGTGTTCTGGAAGAAGAAGGACTATGACTACAACCCGAGAAAAAAACCAACGCCATAACTATTACTAAACCGATCATAACTAAACTATATCTGCATGAAATAGGGTGCATACTCTCTCCTTATTAAGAAATTAAAATGCAACTTACATAATAACTTTAACATTTTTCGGTATGATAGTAAACGATGCTGCATTCGTTGCTGGCATGATTTCGCCATCGCATTGGACCGGAAAAGGAGCTTGGGTATGAATAGTAACCGATTTCCCTTTAAAATATGTTTGCGGACGTAGCGCTTTGATAAAAGAATAGGGTAATCGCCAGGTAAGTGATATTGGAGATTCGGTTATTGGTCGGACATGAACATACCCATCATCCCAGACCGCATAGGGATTCGCTTTAATTCCATAACCGTAATAAGGATGTTTATTCAAACTGATGGTTAATATATTCGAAACGGTATGGGGTATTCCATCAACATCACATTCCGCATCAAATCGTGGATAAGCGGTAAGAATCCCTTTAGTAATCGGTATCCCATACGCAATAATTCCATCAAATCCTTTATCGCGCATCCGTTTCCGGTCTAGCATAATCTGCGCTTCAAACCCTATCCCGGAAAAAAAACAACGATAGGTATCGTTATAGAGAATAACGTCCAATTCTTTAATTCGTTTCTGCTGATATTGCGCAATCCATTTATTGAGAGAAGTAGGTAAGTCCAGTCCGAATCGAAGCGCGTTACCTGAACCGAGCGGGAGATACGCCAAAATCACGTTTGGATTTAAATTAGCATTCAAAACATCGGAAAAAGTGCCATCGCCACCAGCAACAATTACTATTTCCGCTTCGTTGGATAAAGATTGGGCGATCTGTTGGAATGCCGGTTTATCTTTCGAATCTAATCCGAAGATGGTAGCGTTAATCCGACTCGCAACCTGGTTTAGAATCCGATTTTTCTTTTCAGCTAATTTAGCACTTCCAGCTTTCGGATTAGCGATGATGGCAATCATAGAAAACAGGCCTAAATCTTGAGTCCTAAGTCTTAAAAGAAGGTAAGTATTCTTCGGACTTAAGACTTAAGACTTAGGACTG
>JBHGBB010000305.1:0-2945 GCA_041946755.1 bacterium
GCGCGTACTTCAGACCATTCTCCGTCTCATGCCTTAGCAAAACCAGACACTATCTATTTTGATTTTATCCCGGACAAGTACCAGAGCGGGTCGAACCCGCTCTGGTACCTCTCCGCTATATTCAGACAAAAAAATCGCTCTTGATTAGTTCAAAACCAAGAGCGAGTGTCTATTCTCTTAATGTCAAATGCCAAAATCCAATCCGCCTTAGGCGGATAAATTAATGTTAAATTTCAAATGCTAAATGCTAAATTTAAAATGAAGTAGTTTTCCCTGTCTACGGTCTACTGACTACAGTCTACTATCTTTTTATCACCCTAGATTCCAGCTACTCTATTCTAGCTCCTGTCTTTCGATCATTGATTTACCTCTACTTCATCGAAATACAATCCAGCCCAAGAGTTACCATCCGGATTGATGCCGACTATTTGAACAGCATTATTATGATTTGAAGAAATATACCCAATTCTCAACTGCTGCCATTGTCCGGGAGTCCATTTGCCCGGCTGGTATACTACATTTCCGCTATCCATAAGCTTACTATACCCGGGACTATAATCATTCAGATATAAATATACTTTTTGGGTATCAGCCAGCGTATAAACATCGCTATACACCCATAGCGTACCATAAATCCATTGATTTTGAATCGGGATATTAATCAGTTGACTGGCTTTCCCTTTCTGCCCGCCGACTTGGGATAGAATTAAACATGACCAAGCGGTAGTCCAAATCCCGGCTGTTGGCGAATCCCCATAAGGTTCTAGAAGCCAGCCGGTATCACCATCATCAAATCCAGAGTTGGTTATCGAAACCGCAGTTTTCGGATCCGGGTAGTTGACTGAAACCCGGATATAATCGATATCGAGGCTACCACTAATCTCGGAATTAGCCGGATTGATTGAAACCAATTGCACCGATACCTGGGTCGATTTCGTATAAAATGCTACTGATAACTCTTTCGGATTCTTGGCACTACCGAAATACCCATTCCCGAATTGGATAACCTGGTTACCCGAAGCCGCAATTTCATGATTCGAATCCAGCTCATTTAAAGATAAATATACTTTCTGTTGTTTCGATGAATCGGAAATAGTACTCCATACTTTCGCTTGCGCCATATACCAACCCGAACTGGGAACTGCAAATGTCTGGGATAACTTTCCTTTCTGCCCCGGAGATTGGGTGATAGCAACTATTCCCTGATTCATATCCGCAGTTAAGGTACCAGAACCGGTCCCATCGCCGTATATCTCGAAATACCAGTGGGTAGTATCATTGCTAGAGGTAAACTCGCTATAACTATTGAGATACGGCGAAATATCCGGTACCGCTACTTTAGTTATAATCGTATCATATCCCCCATGATTATAAGCCGAATAAGCGCCGCCGGTAACCGGATAACTGCCACCGCTGTTCATTCCTGTAACATATATCTTCCCGGTTTTATCAACAGCAATAGCATCAGGATAATCAAATTGATTCCCGCCCAAATAGGTCGAATAAATCAAAGATGACCCGGTCGAATTCAATTTAGTTATAAAAGCATCATAAGAACCGCCAAACGAACGCTTATAGGCATTGGCAGTAGTCGGGAAATCATCCGATTGCGTGCATCCGGTAATACACGCATTCTCAAATTTATCTACTCCAACATCTAATCCGGCATCGAAATTACTTCCCCCAATCAGAGTAGAATAAACTAATGCTGAACCACTGGAATTAAGTTTAGTCACAAAACCATCTCCAGTAGTCCCAAGATGACTATTAATTGCACCAGCTGTAGTAGGAAAATCACCTGAATCTGTATCTCCCGTTATATAAGCATTCCCCAGATCATCAATAGCAATACCAAAAGCCATATCTTTATCGTTTCCACCTAAATAGGTTGAATAGACTAACGCGGTACCGGTGGGATTAAGTTTGCTAACAAACGCATCTTCATTCCCATTGTAGATGGTATCATACGCACCAAGCGTAACCGGGAAACTGGTCGAATTCGTAAATCCGGTAATATAGGTATTTCCTGATTTATCGAGTGCTAGATATAAACTCACTGCACGAATATAGGTAGAATAAATTAATCCCGAACCAGCCTTATTCAATTTAGCTACAAATCCTTCAACATGGGTAGTATCCATCGCACCGGGAGTGATAGGGAAATCATACGAGTCAGTATTGCCGGTAATATAGGCATTCCCCGAATCATTTACCTTTATATCACTACCCCAATCACTATTACTGCCACCTAAATAAGTCGAATAGATTAACGCAGAACCGGTAGCATTTAATTTTAAAATAAACGCATCTCCCCTCCTGCTATCGCCAATGGTATCGAACGCATTAGCCGTAATCGGAAAATCAGAAGAATGAGTCTTTCCGGTAATATAAGCGTTCCCTGAAGTATCAAGCGCGATAGCGCTTGCATAATCATCTCCATTACCTCCGATAATAGCGGAATAGACTAAGCCTGATCCGGAAGGATTCAACTTGGTTACAAAAATATCTTTGGTATTGTATACCGGGATATCTATCGCCCCAGAAGTAGTCGGAAAATCGGTTGACTCGGTCTCTCCGGTAATATAAGCATTTCCCGAACCATCTACGGCAATATCAAATCCATCATCATCTTCGCTCCCGCCAAGATAGGTAGAGTAGCTCAATTGACCAGCATGGGAGAAACCTATGAAAGTACAGCAAAACGAAAATACCAATAATCGGAATAACCTAAAAACGAAATGATATAAACGCATAATAATCTCCTATTTTAAATCTAATTCAAGAAATTAAATTACCACTCAGGCACTAAAACACCAAGTATCTCAGAGGTTCTCGGTGCCTCTGGGACTCTGTGGTGTAGTTTTATTATCACTGTTTCAACTCTATCTGATCGAAATAAATCGCCTGATATGGGTTACCGGATGGATTTATCGCGACCAGTTGCA
>JBHGBB010000306.1:0-2930 GCA_041946755.1 bacterium
CAGGCGGTTGAGTTAAACGGGCAACCGTTTATCTGGTGGATCAAAGATTTGGCGCGGCCTGATACCATCGCTCATGTTGCAGGATTCCCGATAAACATCCTGCCAGTCTTGATGGGCATAACCATGATCTGGCAGATGCAGATGACCCCGAATCCCGACCCGCAACAGAAGAAAACCATGATGTTTATGAATGTTATTTTCATCTTTTTATTCTGGGGGTTATCTTCGGGATTGGTATTATATTGGTTCATTACCAATATTCTATCGATTATCCATCAATCCTATATTAATAAACTGCCGATTAAATTGGAAGCAGTACCCCAGCAGCAATCGAAATATAGTCGATGGCAGGAATTGAAGAAGAAATACGAGAAACGTTAATTATTTTTAGGAGGATTTAGTGTTATGCGGAATATTGAGATAGAAGCGCGGTCTGTTGATGAAGCGGTAGGTATCGCGTGTAAGGAGTTAGGAGTCAGCTTAGCGGAAGTAAATTTCGAGGTTCTTCAGGAACCTACCCGGGGATTGCTCGGAATTATGGGCGGGAAACCGGCAAAGGTTAAGGTAATGATTAAAGAAACGAAATCAGCCAGCGATATCGCTCAGAAGGCCGCGCAGTTATTACAAGGGATGCTGGATCGGATGAATATCCAGACGAAAGTTGAAGCTGAAGAGAGTGAAGAATGTATTCTTTTAACAATACAAAGCAGTTATACCGGTGGATTATTAATCGGATATCGCGGTCGCACCCTGAATTCGATCCAATATCTGTTGAACCAGATGCTCGGTAAAGATAAAACTAATACCCGGAGTATCGAAGTCGAGTTCCAGGATTATCGGAAACGGCGGCAGCAGTTGATCGCCCGATTAACCAAAGAAGCGATTCGGAAAGCGAAAGATAACCGAGCTCCGGTACATATGGAAGCCATGGGCGCTTTAGACCGCAAACATGTCCATTTATTACTCCGGGAAAATCCGGAAGTTACCGCCACCAGTATTGGCGAAGGACCCGATCGGCATATTGTTATTACGGTAACTAAATCCAAATCGAATCAGTCCAAAGAATAAGGTCCGCTGACTTCGGACTTAGGATTTAGGACTATGGGCTTCGTTTCAAATGATACGATTGCAGCGATTTCGACTCCACTGGGTGAAAGTGGGATTGGAGTAGTTCGGCTCAGTGGGGTGAAATCGGTTGATATCGTTTCCCGATTTTTCCGCGATTCTCATTCTCAACCGTTGCAAGCTCGCGCGAGCCATACGGTATACCACGGTCGAATTATCGAACCGGAATCGAACCGAGAAATAGATGAAGTGGTACTTACCCTATTCCGGGCACCGCATTCTTATACCAGTGAAGATGTAATCGAAATCAGCGCGCATGGTAGTCCGCTGGTTCTACAGCAGATATTGCAATTAATGTTATGGGCTGGCGCACGATTAGCTGAACCCGGTGAATTTACCAAACGCGCGTTTCTCTCCAATCGGATCGATTTAACGCAGGCGGAAGCGGTTATCGACCTTATTCAGAGCCAGACCGAATTAGCACAACGAGCGGCGATCCAACAACTGGAAGGAATCCTTTCAACTCGAATCAAACTGATTTCCAATTCCTTGATGGAACTGTTAGCGGAATGGGAAGCGCATATCGATTTTCCGGAAGAAGATATTCCACTAACGACACTTACTCATTTTAACTCGACGCTGCAACAAGTAGAACAGCATATTACTGAACTTCTTGCTTCAGCGCGATTCGGCCGGAAATTGCGGGAAGGAGTTAAGGTCCCGCTTATCGGGAAACCGAATGTCGGTAAATCCAGTCTCTTAAATGCATTTCTTCAAGAGCCGCGAGCGATTGTTACTCCGCATCCGGGAACCACCCGGGATACGATCCACGAAACGATTAATTTGGCTGGAATACCATTCGAATTCATCGATACTGCCGGATGGCGGGATACCGCTGACACGATCGAGCAGGAAGGGGTTAAACGGACCCAAACTGCGGTTAAACAAGCGGATTTGATTCTCCTGTTATTCGATGCGACTCAGCATCTGAATACGGAAGATTATAAAATTATCGCCCAGGTAACGTTGTTCAATATTCCGATGCTGGTAGTAATCAATAAAACCGATTTACCTACCCTATTAACCGAGCTTGAATTGAAATCAGTTTTACCGCAAACACCGATACTTCGCATCTCAGCATTAACCGGGGATGGAATTCAAGCATTGAAAGAGGCTATCCAGACTACGGTTACACAGGGTGAAGTAGTCTCTTCAGCCGATAAGATTTTTATTACTAATATCCGGCATGCGGAATTATTAAACCGAACCTTACAGAATCTTTTCGCTATCGAGAAACAAATTACTACCCAAGAGCCACCGGAAATTATCGCCGCTGAACTCCGGGAAGCGATATCGCATCTGGGCGAAATATTGGGTACCAATATTTCTGCTGACCTGCTTGACCGCATCTTTTCCCGATTCTGCATCGGTAAATAGACACTCTTTAATCACTGAAGACACAGAATCCACTGAAATTTACTATATTATTATCTCCGGGTTTGAACCCGAATTGGTCCGACCAATTCGGGTTGTAAACCGAATATTGTTTTAGTAGGGGCAGGGTATCCCCGCCCGATAATTAGTTTTAGCGGAAGTCTCTATGTTGAACTTTTGACCAATGGGCAAAAGTTCAACATAGAGATGATAGATTTTATACCTGATTGAAATAAGAATAGTTACATTATCATTTTGAATTTTTCGCCAATGGCGAAAAATTCAACTTCCATAGTTTGGCTAATTACTGACCAATGGTCAGAAATTACTGAGTCTATTGATTTATTTATAGTTAGTTAATATACATTAGAAATATTACGCCTTTTTCCCATACTCGAATTTGAATTATATGGAAATTCCATAAAATTCAA
>JBHGBB010000307.1:0-2923 GCA_041946755.1 bacterium
AAAAGGCCATTCAACCTTAAAAAATCCAGTAGTAGAGTGCCAAAAATCTTATCGTGAAAGGATGAAAAACCGTGGCACTATTAGCCAAAACCAAATCACTTCTTGCTGTAGATGTTGGTAGTAGCTTGGTTAAAGCAATACAAATTAAAACTTCGAAACAGGGTTGGGTTCTAGAAAACATCGGAGTTGCTGAAGTTCCTCCTGCGGTAGCACAACAAAAAGGAGAAGCTGCAGCTAGTGGATTAGGTAGCGTCATTCGGACCGCAATCATGAATTCCGGATCACGGCTGAAAGATGTTATTACCTCTATTTCCGGGGAAGCGGTGATTGTCCGCTATATTTCATTCCCGGAAATGAACGATACCGAGTTGGATAATGCCATCCGTTGGCAAATTGAAGAACATATTCCCTATCGTCTGGACGATATCAACTTGGATTACCATAAATTGGGGATAACCCAAAAAGAGGGAACCAAGAAAATTGATGTTCTCCTAGTTGCTGCGCGGAAAGACTTGGTTAATGAACGAATTAACCTATTAAAAGGTATCGGCTTAACTCCTGTCGTAGTAGATGTAGATGCTTTTGCGGTATTCAACTGTTTCGAATCGAATTACGATTTTAAGCCGGATGAAGTTGTTGCGCTGGTTAATATAGGTGCGCAAAGCACGAATATTATCATCTGCCAGAATGATATCTCATTATTCGCTCGAGACATTTCTCTGGCCGGGAATAGTATTACACAACAGCTTGCTAGTAAGATGGGTATAAGTTTTGCCGATGCAGAAAAACTTAAAGTGCAAGAAGGAACTATCCTGCCAGCTACCGGTGAAGCAAAAGAAGAAAGTGGCGATGTTAAAGTTGCCATTCGGGAGACGGTAGAGAAAATTGTTGGCGGAAGCCTCTCTGGTGATGAACGTGCCCGGCAAATCTCCGATATCATTCGACTTCCACTTCAGAATCTTGCCACTGAAATTCGACGAACCCTCCAATTTTTCGAAAATCAGCAATATGGCAAACCGGTAAATCGGATTGTTTTAAGTGGAGGAACGGCAAAACTGAAGAATATCGACAGTTTTATACATGATCGGCTAGGTTTGCCTACAGAAATTTTCAACACCCTGGCGAAAGTCAACGCTACCAAGGTCGCTCTGGGTAGTAATGAGTTGAGTGCTTTATCTCCCAGTTTAGCAGTAAGCGTCGGTTTAGCTCTCCGACAGGGGGGATAATGTTAGACTATTATTTGGGAAGCAAGAAAGGTTAACTAAACTATGATAAAAATCAACTTACTTCCAGTAACAATTAAAGAGAAAAAGGTTGGTCGGATTCCACTAATATTAATCTTGGCGGCAATAATTGCGATTATCGTGATTTTGCCATTTTATATCTATTCGAAGATGAAGGTGTCACAATTAACAGCCAGGAAAACTAAACTAGAACAAGATATTAAAGAATTAGAACCAAAAGTTAAGGAAATTGCTGCACTGATTGAACAACTCCAGCGAAAAGAGAAAGCTATAGATGACCTTGCGGGTATGCAGCGATTCTATTGGTCAAAGAAATTAAATGAGCTTTCCGATTTAATTCCGCAAAATGTTAAAGTCGAACATCTCTATTTATCGAGCGATGAGTCTGGCAACCGTATTCTTAATATTGACGGGGTTACTGCATGTCGAACTGGAGAAGAACGAGTTAAACTCATTGGTGATTTTATTACTGCTCTGCAAGATAAAAAGCGGAGCTCGTTCTATTATAAAGAGGATGATTCTCCGAACTTCGGAGATATTGAGTTCATCTCTGCCCAATCCGACAAAAAAGATGGGTATTTACTTGCAAGTTTCGTTATTAAGATGAAAATAATCTAATATTGAGGACGGTTATACCTTATGACTCCATTAACTTCTGATGAAAAGAAATGGATTTTAGTAGCAGTGCTGTTTATGGCAATTATTGGGTATTTATTTTATGCCTTTGTATGGAAAGTAAATATGCAACAGATTGCCCAATTAAACCAGACAATCTTTGGCAGTCCAGATGGGATTTTAAATCCGACTGATGATAATGCATTAGAGAATAAATATGCACGCTATAAACAAATCGTTGAAGGACCGGAAACCCAGACTAAAATAGCTGAATTAACCGCTAAAATTGGAATGTTTGAACAACGTTTGCCGGAAAAGAAAGATATGCCCAAACTATTAACCTTCTTCCGCCAAGCAGCTGATGATAGTGGTACGAAATTTGTTTCCATTCAAGCTCTCGCCCAAATCACCAGTGAGTATTATATAGAAATACCATTCAATGTATCTGTAAAAGCGAAATATCATCCATTGGGTCAATTTATTAATAAAACCGAAAATCAAGAACGGTTTATGCGAGTTGACGATGTTGATATTAAAGCCACAAATGATGAAACGTTTCAACATGAAGCAAAAATGAAAATAAGCACATATATGTTTAATCAAGGGGGATAGGTGATCGAAAATGAAACAACTCCTAATAAGATTAATGATTACTTTGGGATTAGTAAGTTTTGTGGTATCGGTAGGTTTAGTACAAGCAGCGGATAAATCAACAACTTCTACTCAAACCACCGCAGTTAAGGAGAAATCTCCGCTTGAAGTTATCAATAGTGCTACAGAAAAAAGTACGATAACGTTTCAAAAAAAGTACTTTTATGATAGTAAGGGCAAACAGGATCCAATGCTGATGCCATGGAAATATATCAATGAATCAGGGGGTGCAGCAGGGACTGGAGATAAAGGTGTAGCTGAAGGAGGCTTAACCTTACCGGATGAAATTGATAAACAGTTATCGGGTATAGTATGGAGTGAACATGATCCACTTGCTTTAATTGGCGATAGAATAGTACGAGAAGGCGATGAAATTGCTCATGCAAAAATATTGAAAATCAATAAAGGTGAAG
>JBHGBB010000308.1:0-2919 GCA_041946755.1 bacterium
TAGGTGTCGCGGGTTCGAACCCCGTCTCCCGCTCCATTTCTTATATAGCATATATGAGAAATGATACCGAGGCCAGAATGGCCGAAGTGCCTTGATAAACTTACCGAAATAATCCACTTGAGATTAACGGAAACTTGCTTGATTTTACAGAAGTATTGGCTACTATTTATGGGAGGATTTAACTTTCTCTTTTACGGTTCGCAAGTCGAGTTTCCCGCTTAATGTTTTCGGTAATTCAGTCCAGAACTCAAATTTTCGCGGGATTTTATAATCCGCTAACCGGTTTCGGCAATAATGTTTCAATTCATCAGCGGTGATTGATTCGCCGGGTTTCGGTACTACTACCGCTAATGGGATTTCTCCCCGGATTTTATCATACGCTGAAACGCAAACTGCTTCTTGTATTTTCGGATGTTGAGATAAAATATTATCGATTTCTAGCGGATACACTTTCATTCCGGCTACTTTCATCAATCCTGCGCGCCGGGAAACGAAATAATAATAGCTATCAGCTTCTTTTTTAACCAAATCACCGGTATGATACCATCCATCTTGAAACGCTTTTTGGGTTTCTTCCAAATTGCCATAATATCCGGAAACTACTGCCGGGCCTTGAATATACATTTCACCGATTTCACCGATCGGACATTCGTTTCCCTGTTCATCAACAATTTTAACTTCATAATATTTACAGGGTTTACCCATTGACCCAAATGGTCTGGTAATATCGAGCGGTGAAGCTAGCGCAATTCCGGTTGCTTCGGTGCTTCCCCAAACCGGGAGAAAATAGCAGTTGTTATCAGTCATGCTTTTTGACGACTGAATTGATTTCTCGATTCGTTTTGCAAGCCCATCAACAGTATGCATGCCGCCGGCTTCCAAAATCCGAAGCATCGATAAATCATATTCGTTATTCTCGATAGTCGGAACCAGCATTTCCATAAAGGTTGGTGGCGCCATTAACGCGGTAACTTTATGCCGACTCATCGATTCCGAAATCGATTTAGGCGAGATATAATCCTGCAGTACCATGGTACCGCCCAAAAATAGAGACCGGCAGAATAATTCGTGTGGATGTCCATAAGCCGGGAACATGCAGAGATGAACGTCATTTGAACTTAATTGTAAGGTTTCAATTGAAGATAGGGTATTCCAGAACAAATTCGTTTGCGAGGTCATTGCCGCTTTCGGTGTCCCGGTGGTTCCGGAAGTATAATTGAGATAGATAATATCCGATTCGGCTACTTCAATATTCGGAGTGGTATCAGGCATCGATTCGAGGATACTAGCCCAGAATAATCCGAGCTGCTGCGGAGTCGATTCCGGCGGTTCGATAACCACACAACGGTTTTTCGGAATGAGTGTTTCAATCAGCGCATAATAATCATTTAGATGATAATAATTCCCGACGATAACTTTCGGAATGGCAATGTTCAAAGTCTGTTCCATTTCCGATGCGGTTAATTTATAATTAAGCGGCATAAAGATACCGCCTACTTTTGCGGTAGCGAGAAAGGTTATCACCAATTGCGGAATTTTACTGCAGAGTACGGCTACCGGATCACCTTTTTTTACTCCAACAGATATCAGCCAATTAGCGAATTTATTGACTTCTTTTTTCAGTTGCCGGTAGGTAATCCGTTCCTGATGATAGATTATTGCAGTTCGTTCAGGTAGATTCCGAGCATGGGCATTCAGTTGTTCGTCAAGTTTTATCATAGTTTTAGGTTAGGTTAGACAGTCAGAAAATAATTTTGCAAAATCTATGCCACGAGTTTAATATCGGAATAATTATCCGCTTTTACATAACATTAATATTTATAATGATATATATCTCTTAAATATTCAGCGGTTTATATTATCGCTCTATCCCGAAATGAAATTCTGTATAGCTAAGTATACAGCGGGGGAAACGGTTTACTCAAAATTGTGGCGTATTCTATAGATATTTTAGCACTATACCGAACAGGAAACAACCGAAATCTGGGAAAATAACCATTGACATTTTTTCAAACGCAAGGTATAGTTAAATAAACCAAATTGCTTGTTTATTCGTCTTATGAACTAGAGTATATCAGAGGGTCATAAGAACAAAAAATCGGCTATGTGGACTTATTATCAAAAAGCGATTCGATTCAGTCTTTTAGGATTAATATTAATCCTGATCGGATTATTATATCCGCATACGGTATACTTCGACCGGGTAGCTGATGGGAAAGTAGTCGAAACCTTGCGGGGAGAAACAAGCGAATCGGATTTAATGCCGGTAATTCGCGACGGCGAAGTAGTAATAGATGATCAAGGTAGATTGGTAACGTTCAAACCGGATTTATGTAAAAATAGTATAGCGGTAGAACCCGGCGGTTCGACACCACTTTATGTGCCGGGAGCTCGGTGATGATAAGCTGCTGAGTCGTGCGGAGCACGACTTCCACTTCTATAAGCACTCCCCTGTGGTAAATAGCAGATAGATTTTGTCCTATATCGGGATGGAATGCTAAAACCATAATATATGTTTAGGAAAAGTTTGGATTAGATGATGGCGAAAAAGAAAGCAAATAAAGGAAATGCCGCGGAGTCGAAGCCGAAAAAGCAGCATACGAAACATCGGCTGCTTAATTTCGTTATCCTGTTCATCTCGCTGGCAGTAATTGTTTATCTTCTCGGCTCTTTTCATTATATCAAAGCGACCGATAATATCTGGGTGATACATAAAGAGCAGTTCGGATTTCAGAATACCTATCTGGATATCCGGAAATGGAGTTCATTAGATTTATTCTATCATCCGGAAATTGTACGGGCGATAAAAAAAGATGGCGGAGAAACGCTATTGAATCAGATAAAAAAAGGGTTAACTCAGGTAGATGAATAATGCAGAAGCGTGATGAGTTGCTAAATAAAAGATGCGAGAATTGATTG
>JBHGBB010000309.1:0-2861 GCA_041946755.1 bacterium
GTTTAACTGTATCAGTAATCTTCGTTGCAATCGTTGCCGCACCGACTGTTTTTACTGCACGAATCGTATCCATAATCATCGTTTCCGTAATAAACGGACGTACCCCATCATGGATTAAAACCAAATCGGATTTCCGATTACCGAATCCTAAACGCTGCAACGCCTGCAATCCGTTCCAAACCGAATCGGTTCGCTCTTTTCCACCGGGAACAATATTCGATACTTTATGCATCCGATATTTCTGAACGATATTTTTCTGAACGGCATTTTCCATACCGGGAGGAACTACCAATACAATGCGATTGATTATCGGGCTCTGCTCGAATACTCTCAGAGAATAGGCTAATACCGGTTTACCTGCCAGCGCAAAAAATTGTTTTTTAGTTTTCGAGCCGAATCGGGTGCTTGCACCCGCAGCGACTACAATTGCAGCAACTTGCATAGATAAATCCACCCTGAGTCTTAAGTCCTAAGTCCCAAAATAAGAAATCTATTACTAAGGACTTAGGACTATTCCCTTCGGACTGCATTATTATTCCGCTAATCCGGATATTTTAGCAAACACCATTCTTCCCGCAGGCGTTTGTAGGACACTGGTTACTGTAACATCAACTTTCTGATTGATATATTCTCTGCCGCTATCGATAACCACCATGGTTCCGTCATCGAGATATCCAACTCCTTGATTGTACTCTTTTCCTTCCCGGAGAACAAATACTTTCAATTCTTCTCCCGGTAATACTACCGGTTTCAAGGCATTCGCCAATTCATTGATATTTAACACCGTGATCCCTTGTAGTTCTGCAACTTTATTGAGATTATAATCGTTGGTAATAATACATCCTTGCATTGCTTTCGCCAATTCCACCAACTTATGATCGACTTCAGCTATATCCGGGAAATCCTGTTCTACAATTTCAACTTCTAAATCGCCCTTTTGTAAACGATTGAGAATATCGAGTCCGCGTCGACCGCGTTTCCGTTTCATGGGATCAGGTGAATCAGCAATATGCTGTAATTCTTTTAAAACGAATCGCGGAATAATAAATTTCCCTTCCAGGAATTTGGTGGCGCTTATATCAGCGATCCGTCCATCGATAATCGAGCTGGTATCCAAAATTTTTTTACTCTGCTCAGCCCCGGGACGAGTTACAACGATCCCCGCATCTTCCCAACTGATATTTTCTGCTTTTTTAATTCCAAGTGCAAATCCCAGGTAGCCAAGCCCTAAATTAAGTAAAATTTGAATTAAGGGTAATAAAAATCGATCGGTAAATAACGAAGATAGTGCATAAGCTAATAAATTAGCGGAAATAAGACCGGCTAATAAACCAAAAACCCCGACGGTAAGTTGTTTAATCCGTGCCCGACGTAATAGAAACTCGATGCCGATGATTATTGCGACAAACACCAGCGCAACTCCGCCGGAAATAAATGCGATATCTAGAGTATGATATTGTTGGAATACGAGATAAAATACTGCGCTCGCGCTCCCGAGAATAAATAATACTCGAACTAACCATAATAACATAACCAATTCACCTCCTTTCGTAAAGATAGTTGGCAGTTGACAGTCAACTTGCAAACCGCCTACTGCCAACTGTTATTTTGCTACCCCTGCTGCTTCTAATGCTTCAGCAACAGTATGAACTCCATAAATCTTGAATCCGTTTGTTGCTTTTAATCCAGCCAAATTACTCTGTGCAACAATGGCACCGGTAAACCCCAGTTGTTTTGCTTCCTGAATCCGTTTATCGATAAAGTTTACCGATCTAATTTCTCCGGCTAACCCGACTTCACCAATCGCAACCAGTTTCGTTGAAATCGGTCGGTTCCGGAAACTGGAAGTTAATGCGATGGTAATACCCAAATCTACTGCCGGTTCTTCAATTTTAACTCCGCCAGCGACATTGATAAAAACGTCACTAGCATTAAGATTCAATCCAATCCGTTTTTCCAGTACCGCAATTAATAAACTTACTCGTCGCGGATCAACTCCGGTTGCCATTCGCCTCGGTGCACCAAATCCCGATCCCGGGCTGGTTAATGCCTGAATCTCGACCAGAATCGGCCTGGTCCCTTCAATCGACGGTACTACAACTGAGCCGGCCGCCTGTTCCGGCCGTTCAGATAATAAGATTTCCGAGGGATTGGCTACTTCAATCATGCCGGTATCCCGCATTTCGAATATCCCTAATTCATTGGTCGACCCAAACCGATTCTTAACCGAACGTAATATCCGATGCCGATGGTATCGTTCTCCTTCAAGATAGAGTACGGTATCAACCAAGTGTTCTAATGTTCTCGGTCCGGCGAGTGTTCCATCTTTAGTAACATGGCCAACCAGGATAATTGCGATCCCTTCACCTTTAGCCAGATACATCAACTGGGTAGCGCATTCTCTAACCTGGCTTACACTTCCCGGAGCAGAAGCGAAATCAGGTTTATAAATGGTTTGAATCGAATCGATAATAACCAGATTGGGTTTAACCGCTTGGATTTGATGACAGATTTGGTCTAAATTTGTCTGCGATAACACTAATAAATTCGGGGATAAGGCGTTGATCCGGTCAGCGCGTAACTTAATTTGGTTTACCGATTCTTCTGCAGAGACATAAAGAACGGAACCTATGTTCTGGGCGATAGCATTGCCGCATTGAAGAAGTAAGGTGGATTTACCGATACCCGGTTCTCCTCCTAGCAAGAGTAGCGAACCGACTACGATCCCGCCACCGACTACCATATCGATTTCCGATATCCCGGTTAGCATTCGGTCTTGCGATTCCGGCGGAATCTGATGCATACTGACTGGAATGCTGGATGATTCAATTTCCGCATGGCGAGCACCGAATCGGGTATCG
>JBHGBB010000031.1:0-24688 GCA_041946755.1 bacterium
TGAATATCTTCAATAATCATTGTGACCGGGTTCGTATGGCGAATATCGCGCAGACGGTGAATGTATTGCAGTCGCTTATTCTAACCCGGGATGAAAAGATGGTTTTGACCCCAACCTACTATATATTCGATATGTTTAAAGTACATCAAGACGCGCTTTTGCTTCCGCTAAAAATCGAATGTAACGTTTATCAGTTTGAACATGATAAACTCCCGGCAGTGAACGGTTCCGCATCGCTGGATAACTCAGGGAAAATACATATCTCGTTATGTAATATTAATCCGCATGCAGCAGAGAAGATTACCTGCGTTTTCAATAAGTATTCAGTTAAATCTGTTTCTGGAATTGTACTAACCGCAGAAGCGATGAATGCGCATAATACTTTTGAAAATCCGAATGCGATCATACCCAAACCATTCTCTGCATTCAAGATCAATCCGAATGATATGGAGGTTATGCTTCCTGCGAAATCAGTAGTCGTTCTTGAACTGGATGGAAAATTAGACCTACCACCAGCAATAGAACTAAACAATCCGGTCGCTGGTGTAACTTATAAATATTATGAGGGGGCATGGAATAAGTTACCGGAATTCGATACTCTGACACCGCTTAAGACCGGGATGATTAACCAATTCATATTTCCGAATAATATCGCTAGCGTTAATTTCGGATTGCAATATACCGGCTATATAAAAATCCCAGCGGATGGAATGTATACTTTCTATAGTAACTCTGATGACGGCTCGCGTATTTATATTAACAATCAGCTAATCGTTGAAAATGACGGGAATCATGCCCCGATAGAACAATCAGGGATGGTTATGCTTAAAGCCGGATACCATGCAATAAAAATTACTTTCTATCAAGCACAAGGCGGGAAGGCATTAAAGGTGAGCATCGAAGGCCCGGGAATAGTAAAACAGATTATATCGAAAACCATGTTATTCCACACTAAATAACTTGATTGTTTTCGGCTCTCCTGACCACTGAAAATCGAGATGATTTTTTGAAATAATTAGGGTACTCCGTCACTTGGTATTATTTTAGGATTAACTATTTAATTTGATATATTCTTTCAGTGCCAGATTGGTTTCAAACGTCCAGATTTGAGCGATACAATCAACGACTTTGAATACTATTAGCAATTCATAGCCGAATTGGTCTACCCAGGGTTTCATAAACGGCCGCGCTTCCACGATTTCTTGCTTCAACTTCAAATCGTCAATAATCATTGCTTTTCCGGTAACCCGAATCTGCATGTTGGTTTTTGGATTAAAGTAACAGAGTTCAACTAATGGATTTTTGAGCAGCTGTTGATATAAATCTTTTTTATTCCCAGTATGAAAGATAATCCCGGTTTCATCAGCTTGATAGGTCATCATTCCCCGTACCCGCGGCTGATTCCCTTCAACGGTAGCGAGATTACAGACCTGATTGGTATTGATAAATTCGATTATTTCCTGTTTAGTCATATCTTCTTCCTTAACTAGTTATAACACCTGCAAAACATCTAGTGCAATGTCGTATTTATTAAACGGTGGCATGAGATATGCGCCGGCAACCATCGATTTCGCTTCTTTCAACGCTTCTTGTGCGATTTTAATACCTTCTTTCGGCGCATCTTCGCCAGCAAGTCGAATCCGTTCCCGGATATTATCCGGGATACTCATTCCGGGAACCTCGTTATGTAAGAACTCCGCATGTTTATAACTCCGTAGAGGCAGGATACCAATGAGAATCGGCATTTTCAGATGCGCAACCCGTTTTAAAAAGGTTTCGAAGGTTTTAACTTCATAAATCGGTTGGGTTAAAACATATTCCGCCCCGGATTCAACTTTTTTTTCATACCGTTCGATTTCTTTTTCGAATTCTGGTGATCCCGGATTAGCTCCAACTCCAATTAGGAATTTGGTTGCCGGTGAGATACTATTTCCGGCTAAATCCTGCCCTTGATTTAAGAGCCGGATTATCTGTACCAATCCGATCGAATCGACGTCATATACCGCAGTAGCGTTGGGATAATCGCCGAGTTTCGGTGGATCGCCGGTTACTGCAAGGATATTATGCAATCCCAGCGAAAATGCTCCGATTAAGTCGGATTGTAATCCTAATAAATTCCGATCGCGAGTAGTAACATGCACGATCGTTTCGATTCCGACCTGTTCCTGAATTAATCGACATAACGATATCGGACTCATTCTTGCCATCGCTCGAGGACTATCAGCAACATTAATCGCATCTACCTTAGCTTTATGCAGTTCTTTCGCCCCTTCGATAACTTTTTTGGGGTCGGTACCACGCGGTGGGTCGAGTTCGACACTGATAACGAACTGCTTTCCTAATTTTTTCCCGAACGCTGATTTCTCTTCTGGTTTCGCGGGGACGACTACCGGTCGTGCAGCTTCAGCTACCGGTATCGCGGTTATCGGAATCGGTTTTGCTTTTGGCGGCCGCAACATTTTCACCATTGCTTTAACTGCCCGGATATGTTCTGGTGTAGTACCGCAGCATCCACCAACAATACTTACTCCCAATGTGACGTACCGCCGGGCATATTCGGCGAGATATTCCGGCGATGCGAGATAGAGAAACCGACCGTCAACCATCTGCGGCTGACCGGCATTCGGTTGCGCTGAAAGTTTCCCATGCCGGACTTTTGCCATGCGTTCGATCACTTCTAATACCGGTTGCGGCCCCGAACTACAGTTGACTCCAACCACCGCTACTCCCATCGGTTCGAGTTCAGTAATGATTTCTTCCGGGGTATATCCGGCAGCGGTAACTCCTTCCTCAGTGAACGCCATTTGGGCGATTATCGGAAGTTTGCATACCGATTGAGCCGCTTTAACCGCAAGTTGCATTTCCGCTAAATCAGTCATGGTTTCGAAGATAAGCAAATCCGCTCCGGATTCTGCTAATGCGGTGATTTGTTCTTTAAAAGCATAAGTAGCTTCATCAGCAGTAATCGGTCCTCGCGGTTCGAGATACTTACCCAACGGACCGATTGACCCGGCTATAAACGCCTTATTTCCAACAACTTCTCTAACCAACCGCACTCCAGCACGGTTGATATCGGCTACTTTCGTTTCCAATCCAAACGCGCTGAGTTTTATCCGATTAGCACCGAACGTATTGGTTTCTATAATTTCAGCGCCGGCATCGAGATATTCCCGATGTACCCGCTGGACTAATTCCGGGTTGGCGATATTTAACTCATCGAAATTCCGATTGATATATATCCCTTTAGCGTAGAGCATGGTGCCCATAGCGCCATCGCAGACTAGTACTCCTTCTTCTAGAGCTTCAAGAAAGCTTTTCATAGTCACTATATTCCTTTCTAAACAATAAAACGGAATTAAATTAATATATCACGAAAGGATAAAGGTTTATAAGCAAAAATGTAAGTAGGAGATAAAAATTATTTGTAGATTCTAAATAGGAAAGTATTAAGTCGAGTAGGGGTTGAAAATATTCAACCCCTACTATAAACGAGATTATCCGCCGTCGTAAATATGATGTTCCTCTTTAGCAAACCATAGCGCCGGATCACTGAGATATTCATAGGTATTCTGTAATAAATCCCAATGCCGATTCTCTTCGCCTTTTAAATACTCATACATCTTTTTACCGATCGGATCAGAAGTTTCTGCAGCTGATTTCTCATAAAAATTATACCCTTCCTTTTCGATACCGATTGCGGTTTGCAGCGCTTTCATATCGTCCGAATTCGGATCTAATTTCCGGTCGATTTCCTGCTGTTTAATCTGGAATATGGTTTTTTTAGTCGGGTCGATCGTTTTCGGTAATAACGGTTCAACTTCATTCCAGCTATTCGCTTCACTAATTGAAGTATACGCTTTTTTAACCAGTTCAACATGTCCTTTTTCTTCTTTCATCAACGAAGTGAAGGTATCTTTCCCCAGCTGGTTTTGCGCTTTTTTTGCTGCTTCTTGATAAAATGCGATACTATCCAATTCAAGTTTTAATGCGATTTGTAATGCATCTAGTGCTTCTTTGGTCGGTGATATCATGGATTATTCTCCTTTTCTTAGAAATTGGCTATTATTCCGGATATAAAAATCGATCTATCCCACCTTCTTTGCTCTTGATATTTGCTAAGTATTATACAGCTTGCGTTAGAAGTTGGATATGTTTTTCATTCATACTACCCAGGGTTTCGATGATATTCCGAATTTGAGGGAATTCGGTTTTTATCGAATGGCGCAACAAATGTTCGTTATATCCCATTTCCAGTCCGCGAGCAACTTGGATTGCTTGTTGATGCGGATATGGAGTATGATCGAATTCGGTACGTTTCTGCTGAATTTCAGCAAATACCTCTTCCAGTTTCTGTGGATTAACAAATTGGATGAATTGCAGTTCGGAAATAGCAGAGATGATTTGATTTTCACTTTCCAGAAACGAGGCATGTTCTACTTCTTCCATAGCGATATTTTGCCAGAACGCATAATGCTCGGGTTCGGAATGGAATTGCATCGCATAATCCAAATAGAGTCGCCACATTGCTTTTTCGATACTAATGAGTAAATCAAGTATCTCTAATGCCGAAGATGCCATAACCGATAATATCAATTATCTCTTTCTATAGATTGATATCAATAATCAGGTGCAGCTGATAATATGCAGCGTCCCTTCTTCTAAAACTTATTATATCGGATAAAGCATAACCCCGCAATAGAGATTACCAAAAAGTAAGTGCTTCACAGATGGTTTGCGTGAAACGGATGAGAATTTGGCGAACGAAAATATAGGCGAGAATCATACTTAATAATACTAAGAGATAAAAGAGCCCTAATGCCTGTAGAATCTGTTGGAATGAAGAGCCCAGTACCGTATATGACAAAAAGGTTAACCCCGCAGCTAGAATTATTGGAAAGAGAACTAAAAATAATCTGATTTTCCAGAAATTTATTTGAATGATAATTTGGCTAAACGGTAAATCCGCTCTGCTAGGTTCAGGGTTGACCGTAATTAATCCATCGGCAATCCAGGCGATCGGATGGGTTGCCCGGAGGAAATTCCCGGAATATTTAAACCGTAACTGAGATTCGGTTTGTTCGAGAATCTGGATGTTAAGCGAAATCAGATTATGAAGTAGAGTAGGGATAACTATTTTGCTATCTATCTGGATGACATATGATTTGATAATATGATATCGCATTACCGAACATCCTTTGAAGAATATTTGAGGACCAATTGAGAAACTAAAAAGTTATCTGGTGCTTTAAACCTTATTGTGATTTGATTATATGTTCGACCGCGCGCGCGACGATGAGTTCTTCATTGGTCGGAATAATCCAGATCTGGGCTGTAGAATCCGCAGTATGAATTGCGGTTTCTTTACCTCGACCGGTATTTTTAGCGGCATCGAGTTTTATCCCTAAAAAAGATAAACCAGTACAAACCTTTTTACGTACTAATTCCGAATTTTCACCTATTCCGCCGGTAAACACTAAGATATCTAATCCATTAAGTGCAACCAGATAAGTGCCGATATATTTTTGGATACCATAAATAAAACTATCGATAGCTAACTGTGCCGATCGATTTCCTGTTTCAGCGGCAGCGGTTAAATCCCGCATATCGCCACCTTTAATCCCAGATATTCCGGCGAGTCCACTCTCCTTACAGAGAATCGTTCGCATCTGTGCGGTAGATAGATTTTCCTGGTCCATAACGTATAATACCGCAAACGGATCTAAATCTCCGATTCGATTCGCATGGATTGTTCCGGATTGCGGTGAGAAACTCATCGAGGTATCGATTGACTTCCCATTTTTAATGGCACAGAGAGAAGAACTTCCCCCGAGATGACATGAAATTAATCGATGTTCTTTACCAACAATTTCCGTTACCCGCTCTGCAATATACCGATGCGATGCGCCATGAAACCCGTATTTCCGAATCCCATATCGTTCCACCCAGGATGTAGGTACCCCAAGTGTGGTAGCATACTCTGGCATCTCTTGATGGAATGCTGGTTCGAATAACCCGACTAATGGTATCTCCGGATATAATTGTTTAAAACAGCGGATAGCGTTGATATACGGTGGATTATGACTCGGTGCGACAGAATTATATGATGCCATAGCGGATATAACTTGGTCATCTAGTACCACCGCACCTGAAAATCCTTTAGCCACAACCGTTTTGAATCCGATCGCAGTAATTCCGGTTAAGGAATCGATAATACCATGTGTTTTATCGGTTAATAATGTTATTGCTAACTGGATAGCGGTCGGATAATCCTTGATTTCCTGTTGCTGCTGTATCGGTGCCTTTCCTAAGCTAAGATGCGAAATGAATGAGGTCTCACTTCCAATTCGTTCGATTTTACCCTGGGCGAGAACGATTTCTTCCGGGAATGAATATAATTTATATTTTAATGAAGTGCTACCGACATTGACAATAAGAATATTCATAATTATAGTTAAATGGTTAAATGGTTAAATTAGGTAAATATATTTTCTAAAGTCGTATCGAGATATGGTAATAAGCTAGGAAAAACTATCTGATGTATTAATAGTCTTGTTCTATATTATTCGGTATTTAGTTTTTGGTACTTGATCTTTGATACAACGCTCGTTTTAGAATTTTACCATTACTGGTTTTCGGTAGACTATCCCGGAACTCGATGGATTTTGGGATTTTGTATGCTGCTAGTTGCGCGCGGCAATATCCAATAAGCTCTTGTTCACTAACGGTTCCCGGTGTTTTTAAAACGACTACTGCTTTCGGCACTTCCCCGCTTTTTTCATCTGGTACGGGGATAATCGCTGCTTCCAGTATCTCCGGATGAGTATAGAGAACATTTTCTATTTCCCGGGGATATACATTAAGTCCGCGAACCAGAATCATTTCTTTTTTCCGGTCGACAATATAATAATAGCCATCAGTATCGCGATATCCTAAATCGCCGGTTAATAACCAGCCATCGCGAATCGTTGCTCGATTAACTTCCGGCAAACCGAGATATCCGATCATAACATTATCTCCGCGGACAGCTATCTCGCCGGTTTCGCCCACAGCCAGATCCTGTAAATCATTATTTACTACTCGAATTTCAACATCGGGTATTGGCATTCCAATAGAACATGGTTTCCTAATTCCATCGATTGGATTTAAGGCGACTACTGGGGACGCTTCCGATAAACCATAACCCTGGTATATGGGGATATTAAATCGCGGTTCGAATAAATCCATAACTTTCTGCGGTAACGCGGCGCCACCGGAAATGCAGTATTTTATGCTCGTTAAATCGAATTGCGAGGTCGGTTCTGCTTTTGCCATGGCGAGATACATCGAAGGGACCGCTGCAAGAACCGTTATTTTTTCTTTTTGAATGGTATGCAGCACCATATCAGGTCGGAATAATTTTTGCGGATACATCGTTGCTCCGCTTAATAATGGAGTTAGCATACATACGGTTGCCGCGAAAGAATGGTATAGTGGTAGAATACATAAAAATATATCACCGCGCGTACTTTTGATTACCTTGATACAAGAATCAGTATTGGCTAATAGATTGCGATGCGTTAACAGGGCACCTTTTGGATTTCCGGTGGTACCGGAAGTATAAATACAAACGGCAACCGTAGCATGGTCTATGGCTGGGATTTTATATTTCGTAGCCGTCTTTTTACTGGCTGAAATGATTGCCAGGTCTGGGATGGCGATTTGTAGTGCATCGGTAACTTGTTTAAACAATGGTGAAGCGATTAATCGTTTCGCGTTTGCATTCCGAAGCATGAATTCCAATTCCCGAGGTACCGCCATGATTTCCAGTGGAATAATCGTTGCTCCGGTAGCAAGTATGGCAAAATAACTCACCACAAAATCAATACTGTTCTCCATCAATAATCCGACATATTCACCTGGTTGAACTCCGGATTCTGTCAAATCTTTAGCAAATCCGAGGATTCGCGCCCATAATCCTTGATAGGTAATCCGTTCATTATCAAAAATAATGGCGATGTTATCCCGGTACTCGCGGCAGGTTCTTTCTAATCGACTTATTAAGTTCATCGTTTTTCTCTCTAAAGTTAGCTGAGCTATTGTGGATATTTATTTACTAAGTAGAGTAAATCTATCATACTTTTTCTAAACATGGCAATTAAAATGCTATTAAAATAGGATTAAATCCAAAATGTACCGCTGATTTTGTTTTATCAATGATAAGTCGATTATGATACCAACTGTTTATGAAATCTATGATGCTGGAGACACCGGTAATTTATTTAACAATGTTACTATTTTTATCGTTAAGATAGGTTCTGTTATACCTCAAAAATCAGATTGGCAGGCTGCCAATTTGATTTCGGTATTGCCTGCTCCGGATAACTGTAGTATTACCAATATTTTTTCCTCGCTGAGGAAAGATTAGCCGCTACCACTATGTCCACACTTCAATCCATATTTCAATCGTACTCTATTCCAGGTTATTACACTCCGACTGATTACCAAATAGCTATCGGGATGTAAATTGAACCGTTCAATTCGCATCCTGCTTCTTTATTACCCCCAGCATTCATGGTGCTATATTCCGGGGAGAGGAGCAAGCATTAAGTTACGGCTTGCTCCCCACTCTGGTAAAGATGCAGGATAGTTATATCTGGAATCGACAAATATATATTGTATTATCGTCATCCGTGATGGTTTCACTGCAGCTTAGTCTTTTTTTGATTGCATCGCGACTATATTAGTTGTAATATAATTATTACGCTACAATGACTTATCCTATTGGTTAGGATTAATAGCGCAGGTAAAATGTAAACATGGGACTCATATTTATCTATGAGGGCTTGTATTTATATCGGTATTATCCTAATAAAAACAAGGGTTGATAGTAGTATCAAGAATCAAACTGTGCTAAACTTCATTAAAGAAAGAGTCATTGTAAATTCGTATTAGAACCTAAAAATTCGGATTACTAATGATCAATAAGTCGTTGTAAATCAGAGATAAAGAAGAAAAATAGTGAAAACGCAAAAAATAGTAGCGCCAGCTTTTAATGATAAAGAGTTACCAACCTATCTCGCTTGGATAGCTGATATTGAACGAAAAGCAGTTATTCCCTCAAAATGGACCTTGCTTATAACCAGCTATGTTCTTGCGGGAATCCAATGGGGAAGTTTTATAATTCCGCCATTAATCTTCAGTCTGCTGGTATTGTATGGGCTCAGCAACATTTTCTATTCCTATATCTATTATTTTCGTCGATATCGACGTCGCGAAATTCTATCGCTCAGCTATTTGTCATTAGCAGTCGATATCGTTGTCGTAACCCTGTTGATTTTTCTCACCGGACGGCAGGAAAGTCATGGTACCCTGCGCAGCGATTTTTATCTCCTCTATTTCCTGATTATCTTACGGGGGATAATCCTTTTCCCGAATAAGACCATGAGTGTAGTGATAAATCTGATAATAAGTTTACTCTATATTTTTACGCTCGTAAGCACTGAACAGAATTTATCGTTTATGGGATCGTATGATTTTATCTCGAAATTTATCTTAATCTGGGCGGTGATGTTAATCAGTTGGTTTATCTTAGAAATCGTTCGCAGCCAGCGAGAGAAAATCCAGGCTGATTTCGATCAGATGCGAGCGATGGAAGAGGTAATGCTCCGGAATGAAAAGCTCGCAAGTATGGGTGAAATTGCCGCGGGTATCGCCCATGAAATCAATAACCCGATTGGCATAATTACCGCCAGCACGGATTATCTCCTGCGCCATAACCAAATTTCTACTGCTCAGCGCGATACGCTGAGTGTTATCCAGACTGAGGCATCCCGCTGTAAGAAAATAATCAATCAACTGGTCCAGCTGACTTCTCCTACAGCAAATGCGGTTGAACCAGTTGACGTCAATGGAATTATCGGCGATACTATATTAGAGATACAACAACTACCATGTGAAAAAAATATCAAAATCCAAACCCAATTAGTATCTGACTTGCCATCGATCATCGCTAATCCAAGCTTATTACAACGTGCGATATACAATCTCATGCGTAATGCTTGTGAAGCGATGGTGGAAAAAGGTGGAGAAATAAGTGTTATTACTACTTTGGTAGAGGCGGAATCAAGTCGAGAGATAGAGATTCGAATCCATGATACCGGAGTAGGGATACCGGTGGAAAATCAGAAACAGATTTTTACACCATTCTATACCACAAAATCAGACAATCTTGGCCTTGGATTAGCAGTAACGCATCGGATTATTGATTGGCATAAAGGTACGATTACCCTCGATAGTCGACCAGGCCAAGGGACGACGTTTATTATTCGACTACCGGAGAAACAGCAGAAGATAGTAGAATAAAAAAAACAGTAATCAAGTATAAAAAGGAAGAAAGCAGTTATGAGTGTTAAGGAAGGTAAAAAACGCGAAATGGTATGTCCGCATACCGATTGCGTATTTTATTCAGGAGAACAAGTTTTGGTTGAAGGGGAATGGGTTCTGGTTAGCTATTGTTCTCATTTAAATAATAATCTCATTGATAAGGGCACTAACTGTCGATTATATCATCTCAACTGGCAGAAACAACTTAATACCAATGAAAATCTGGCACCCAGTAATGGGAATAATGGAATCGAGACTATCCGCCGCCGTCGGATAGCCTTATTGAAAATGCTCCGCTGGACCGTCAATCAACTTGACGATGAAGAACGCGATATCGTCTTTGCATTTATCAATGAATTAAAACAGCTTGAAGAAGAGAAGTTTAAAACGAAGAAAACGAATGAACCGGAACCGCCGCTAAAAAGTATTCCCCCGGTAATGAAACCGCCAACTAATGGAATTCCTGACAAAGAATTGTATATTCCTTCAAACTATGAAGAAGAAACACCGGATAACGGCAATCTCGATGAATTTGCTATTGTTGAACAATCGATAAGTATACCGCCGCAACCGGAATCGCCGTCTGTTCCATCAGTGAATCTAGTAGAAAAGAAACCGGAGTATGCTGCAAATTCCCCGGAAGCAGTCGTCCAGCGGTTTATCGAGTGCTGGAATACCCAGGATTTCGAAACGGAATATGATTTGTTAAGTACACGACTCCAAATCATGCCGAAACCGGAATATAGTTTAAGTCGGCAACATGCTTTTGCCGATACGATGAAAAACCAGAATGAGGGTATCGTCCCAAAACAGAAATTAGAAGAGATAACGACTGCCAAAACCGAAGATAATTTTGCGTTCGTTGAATGTATCAAAAGCGAACCTGCCGGCAGGTTCGTTAAAGAATATCAACAATCATATTCACTCGTTCGCGAGAATGGTAATTGGAAAATCAGTAAAATCCGGACTGCCTTGGTTCCTCGAGGGAGAAAAAGGAATCTTGAATAAGCTACTTCAATTCTCAATTCAAATTTAAGCATTAATCCATCACTAATTTAATATCGCACTATGGGCAAAGGTAAAATTCTTATCGTTGATGATGAACCGAATATGCGGAATATTCTTGGGACGGTTCTTCGTGAACAAGGGTACGATATTCGAACTGCTGCAGATGGTATTATCGCATTGCAGTTGCTTAAAGAAACGCCGGCTGATATCATAATCAGCGATATGCGGATGCCGAAACTGAATGGGATGGAGTTATTACATGAAATCAAGCGATTATATCCCGATTCGGAAGTGATTATGGTAACCGCATATGGAACGGTAGAAACGGCGGTTGCAGCTATGAAAGCCGGGGCGTATGATTATGTATTAAAACCATGGGAAACCAATGACGAAATTATTTTACGGGTTGCAAAAGCCAGAGAACGGCAAGAATTGAAAGCTCGGAATTGGTATTTGGCTCAGGAAGTCGAACGGAAATATGAGTTCAATAATCTTATTGGTTCTACTGCAGTGATGCAGAAAGTATTCGACTTGGTTAAAAAAGTCGCGCCTACCGATAGTACGGTCCTGATAACCGGAGAAAGTGGTACGGGAAAAGAGATTATAGCGAAATCGATTCATTACCATAGTCTCCGTCGGGATAAACCGTTTGTGAGTATCAATTGCGGTGGTATTCCCGAACCATTATTAGAAAGTGAGCTTTTCGGCCATGAGAAAGGGTCGTTTACCGGAGCGATTAGTCAAAAGAAAGGATTAATCGAATCTGCAGAAGGTGGAACCTTTTTTCTGGATGAAGTAGCGGAATTATCCCCAGCATTGCAAGTTAAATTGTTGCGGGTACTGCAAGAGAAAGAATATAAACGGGTTGGTGGATTGGAAAACCTGAAAGCGGATATCCGACTTCTAGCGGCTACAAATAAAGATTTGAATGAAGCGGTCAAACAGAAAACATTTCGGGAAGATTTATTCTTCCGATTGAATGTGATCCCAATTCATCTCCCTGCGCTCCGCCAGCGGAAAGAAGATATTCCGTTATTAATCAATCGCTTTCTATCGGAAATAAATAAGAAACGAGGAAATAAGAAACCGATAAAAATCGTTGCAAACGTAGTTGCAGCACTTATGCGTTACTCCTGGCCGGGCAATATCCGGGAACTCGAGAATCTAATCGAACAACTGGTAACCTTATCAGACAATAATACTATTACTCTAGCAGATTTACCGGTCCATCTGGAAGCTGATATTGAAAGGAAGAATCAAACAAGTATTAATCTTGAGAAACTAGGGGAATTAGGCGAGTATCAAGAACAAAAAACGAAATTTGATAAAGTCTATTTTACCGCACTGTTAAAACAATACGAATGGAATATTACCGCGGCAGCGAAAGCGGCAAACATGAGTCGCCGGAATCTGCATCAGAAAATTAATGATTTAGATCTTCGGCCGCCGTGGGAATTAGAGAAAGAGGATAAAACCTAAACCTGATTTAGGATTGGATAAAAGCTGCTACACTGAGATACCGTTCACCGCTATCTGGAAGAATCACCACCACTGTTTTCCCATCTCCTAGTTTTTTCGCTACCTGAATTGCAGCAAAAGTAGCTGCTCCGGATGATATTCCTACAAACAACCCTTCTTCGGTAGCAAGCTTTTGTGCTGTATGCATTGCATCTTTATCAGTAACACTGATAACTTCATCAATCAATTTCCGGTTTAATACTACCGGAATAAAACCGGCACCGAGCCCTTGAATATTATGTAATCCGGGTTCTTTTCCGGAAAGTACAGCGGAAGTTGCCGGTTCTACCGCGATAATTCTTACTGCCGGAATTTTCTTTCTTAGATATGCAGCAACTCCGGTTAAGGTACCACCGGTACCAACTCCTATAACGACAGCATCAAGTTTACCTTTCAATGCTTTATAAATTTCAGGGCCGGTAGTATATCGATGGATTTTGGGATTCGCTTGATTCTTAAACTGCTGCGGCATAAATGCTCCGGGAGTGCTGGCGACAATCTCTTCAGCTTTTTGAATTGCACCTTGCATACTTTCTTTTCCCGGGGTTAATACCACTTGAGCTCCATATGCTTTAAGGAGTTTGATTCGTTCAACACTCATCGTATCCGGCATAGTGAGAATCAACCGATATTTTTTTACTGCAGCAACCATCGCTAATCCGATACCGGTATTTCCACTGGTTGGTTCTACAATGGTACCACCGGGTTTTAAAAGACCGCGTTTTTCAGCATCGTTAAGCATGGCAATACAAATCCGGTCTTTAATACTACCACCCGGATTTTGCGATTCCAGTTTGGTATAAATTGTTGCTGAATCCGCAGGAACGATATAGTTTAATTTGACTAATGGAGTATTACCGATTAATTCCAGAACAGTATCTACTACTTTACGAGCCATAGTTTTTATAATATATATGCAACTGCGAAGCCGATTTGGGCTAGAAACATCATACGATACATATGCTTCCAGGAAATATGGTTTTCATCGGTTGCGAGTTCTTCAGGTTTTCTTAACATGAGATAATCGACATAACCTCCCCAGATAGCGAGGATAAATCCGAGGATAATCAAAGCGATTTTGTTTCCGGTCAATATACCGGTAACCGCACCAATCGGCATCAAGATCCAGGGGATAATAAAAAAAGACGAAATCATGATTGCACTCTTTTTAATCCCGTATTTTACCGGTAAGGTGATACATCCATACTTCTTATCCCCTTCCAAATCGGCAAAATCTTTGGTAGTGGTTGCGCCTAATAAAAAGAGCCCGAAAATCAAACCGATATACCACGGCTCTTCAAGGAAGATGGTCAATCCGGCAGACCACCCGGCAACCTTCAACATCACTCCCCGGGGGATTGCAATAGTGATATTAGCGATAATCCCCAATCGTTTGGTACGTAACGGCGGTACGGAATAGATATAAGTAAACACGGCCGCTATAAAGACTAGCCAGAAACATTCGTGTCTTCCTTCCGGTGATACCATCCATGCAAAAAGAAGCGCAATCACATAGAGTACCGCAGCATATATCTTAGCGGCTTTAATCGAGATGATTCCGGTGCATAATGGTCGATTGGGTTTATTAAATTTATCGATCGGTAAATCATAGACTTGGTTCAGAACATTAGAAGCTGCATTCAGGATCGCGGCCATACAAGCGCCGAGAATAATATAATGTAAATCTTGCAGCCAATGTATTTCCTGAAGAAAACCGATTCCTTCCCGGTGCGCTCGTGAACCGACTGCAGTAATTCCACCGGAAATGAATCCTAATGCCGGCGCAACTAACGTAAACGGTCGGGCGAAATCCCAGAATAATTTTAGGTTTGAAACCCAGCTCGGTTCGGTAGCCTTCGGTTTCGGTTCCGAAACTTGATTGGTATTAATATTCATGTAATCATCCTTTATCCCACAATACTATAGAACCTTTAATAAGAGAATTGCAATCGTGCCGGCAAGAACTGTATTCGTCAAATTCGTACCGAATTTTCCGAGCAGCTTTTTCTGTTCTAACTGAGAGCCCAAAACACTTTCAATAATATTGGCGATAATAACCGCAATGAGCGGATATTTAAATGCTTTTCTAAATGGCATTGGGCATTTGGATAATAACAACCAATAGCCTAACAAGATAACAATAATGGCGGCGATTAACCCAGCGAGTGTACCTACCAGCGATACCGCACCTTCGGTTCCCGGTTTAACCCGTTTAGGTGGAATTAGAGTAAATGGTCGTTTCCCATACACTTGCCCGATTTCGCTCGAAACAGTATCGAATGCACCAGTAGCAAATGAGGCTACAAAACCTAATAACATCGCTTTAAAGAAAAAACCGTTATACTCAGCGCCGGAAATATCTGCTATCCAAGCAACTAAGGCAAAAACCACACTGGGAAGACATTTCGCGATAACATTGCTAAGTCCGCGAGCGCCTTCATCCGATTCTGCGACTCCTAGCGCCTGTTTGGATTGAAATCCGACTTTTGTTGCCAGTGTTCCCATAATAAACATGCTGAATAAGATTACATAACCTTGATAGCCAAGAAAATAATAGGTTAATATTCCAACAATCAATCCGCCGATAATCCCGGATTTCTGGACCGTTTTGGTATAATAAGCGATAGCCGCAATAATCCCGTTGATTAATATTGCGAAAACCAGAGAATGATTTAGTTCCATAGTTTAATTCCTTTTTGATTTTAAAGTATGGGTTTGATAGTACTTATTCTCGTTAGACCAATGTGATTTTTCCCCAGACCCCGAGTTTGTCTTGGATAGCGATTAATATTCCAAGCACTCCGTCGATTTGCTGACCGAACTCAATTGCCGCATTAATCTCCTGCGGTGTTTTGACTAAGTTGCCGACCGCAGTCGCTGCCGCATCGGCAAGCGTAGCCGTAGTTCCGATAATCGTCACCGCATCGGCTTTTCCGAAACTTAACGACGGGCCGACAGTACTCGACGAAGTACATACTCCACAAGGAGTCAGCTCGGGTGGGATTTCGATAGCGATTTTATATGAAAACGGCGAGTTACCGGCATAAATCGACATTCGCCGTAGTTTATCGCTTCGAATATAAATATCACCTCCATTTTCGATAATCAGTTCATGGCTAAATGCCGTTAAATCTTTACCTACATAATCGGCAATAGCACCGGCGACGGCTGCCATAGGTCCAACATGAGTACGTTGTGCTGCTAGAGCCATATCTTTAGCAATAGCCGGCGCTAAATCCGATACTGGATACGGTACGAGACTCGTTTGAAATTCCGGTTGCTGGGCAATATATTCTTCAAGTTGATTGCGGTACTTTAATATCGCTGCAGTAGTTTCTTTTTTCAGCTCTGATTCTGCAAGAATAAATAAATCGGTTTCTTTAATTGCTACTTCAAATCCGACTAAATCGGTTGCGGTGGTTTTCTTCCGATATGTCCGTTCTTGATATGCCATAACCTGGGTATATTAGCGCCTTTAAATCTTTATTGCCATCGCTCGATATGGACACGCCGGTATACAGAGCTCGCACGCGATACATTTCTGTTTATCAAACGATATTTTTCGGGTTTTGGCGTCTACAGTAAACGCTTCTACCGGACACACCGCAACACAAGCGGTACAATGGGTACACCGGTCTTCAATCCAGGTAATATCTTTACCTAGCGGTTGCAGTTTTACCCCACGTTCTGCTAAATAATCTTCAGCCGATTTTAATTCTTGTTTAGTTTTCCCTTTTAGTTCAACCACCATTTCCCCTTCTTCAGTCGGGGTAATCCGGGCGCGTAAGATATTCACTTCAACATCATGGTCTTTAATCAATCGATAGATTATCGCCTGGTCGATGATCGAATGGGGAAATTTCAGTACTACTTTTTCTTTAGTCATATAGTATCTCCATTATCTCAGGTTAGAGTAGGGGCGACTTGAGGGGTCGCCCGTTCTCATATACATTTTGCATTTCACCGTTATGGCCGATCATTGAGCGGTTTAACGGTCTGTCCGGAATCCGGGCCGGGTAATGAGGTTACCGGTTCAGTCAACAAGAATTTACCGTCCAGAATCCATTTTTTAAGTTGTTCCGCTATTTCCCGGGCTTTCGAATAACTCGATAATCCACCGGTCGGTACTTCTTTATTATTGATTTTAATACTGCCGCTTTTCAGATCTTTATAATTCACTTCGCCGATAGTCTCCGGTTTTCGTTCCGGATATGCGGTCGCATAATCGACTATAGTGGCAATAATATCTTCATCTTTAATGGTGGTATATTTCAACATCTCTTCGTTCAATATCGGGATAGGAATTCCCAATCCAATAGCTAATGAGACTCCATAGCCGGTGAAACTAACCGCTTTCAGCCATTTCGGATTCATCTGTTTTAAATCCCCTAATACTGCCAGGGTTCCGGCAGAAGTTCGGGGAACTCCATTTTCCGTTCGTTTCGCAGCCGGGGCATGCTGGGTCCCTTCCCAATACACATAACCAACTCCGCCACCCAGAAAAATCCGGGTACCGATACCGATGGTTTTATAGAGCGGGTCGTTTAATAAAGGACTTAGCTGACCGGCACTACAATAATTAGCATTCCCGAAATTCGGTAATAGCATACCGAGATAGGTATAGATCACTCGGGCTGACGAGTTCACCGCTACATTATAATTCTGATATGCATTGCGCGGATTACAGAGATATGCCTGATTCAAGTCTTTCAGATTAATCCAGGTATCGATTTCTTTCCGCGGATAGCAGTCGGTTCCATGGGCAATTGCTTTCAATCGCACATCTTTCCCGCTAACCAGCTCTTCAATAACATGGGCCCCGCCATACTTAAATTCGCCGGGATAAATCTTGTTAGCCGGGTCGTCATCAGGAATCTCGGTCGCGCCGAGATATACATCTACTGCCGCGATACCGGCATAAGCATTCACCCCATTAAACCAGGCTTTTTGGATTTTAATTCGCGGTTTCGAATGGCCGAGGTTGATGAATGCTCCGGATGAACACATCGGACCGAAGGTTCCAGTGGTAACCACATCGATTTCTTGAGCCGCGCGTTTAATTCCTTTCTTTTCAGCAATTTCGATCACTTCTTCAGCAGTGACGACGACGGCCTGGCCTTTTTTTATTTTTTCATTTATTTCGGTATACGTTTTTGCCATATATGATGCTCCTTTACTCTGAGGTCGATACGACCGAAGAGTATATGATTTCGATTTTACTGTTATGTACAGGATGAACGGTACGGACATCCTAGCATCCGTGTCTCGTCACAACGAGACTTTTCGAACATTATCATATAACAAGGTCGGGTTTTTATATAATTGAGTAGATAATTGAAGAGAACAATCGGATTTTGATTTTTTTCGTTTGCCAAACAGGAAATACAGCTATATTCCGATTCGTAGCCTAAGGCAAGATTGAATACTATTTGGCGACGACAGAGTTCTGCACCACACTGGGCGCATACTTCTTCGGTGCCCAACTCGGATTGCAATTTTTGAGTTCTAGGTTTAATCGCTGTTGTTGTCATAGATTAATAGATTAAGGATAATAAAAATAAAGTTACTCCTGCTCCGAGACCGACTAAAATATTATCATCTATTTTAACAGGTAATGTTTCTAAAATGCCACATATTACTGACCCAAGGATAGATAAGTTGACTAAGGTATATGCCTGAATATCCGGTTTAACCCACCATAATAAAAAGCCACATCCGATAATCGAAGTTAAAATAAACCCTATCAATCCAGCATAACTTTTCGACTGATTCCAGTACAATTTCCGGGTGCCGAACCGACGGCCAATAAGATTTGAGAAACTATCGCCAACTGCTAAAATCGCCCAAGCGCCGGCTGCGAGATATATCGGTAATGCGGTAACTAAAATTAATACTACCAATGGATACATGATAATTCCAATAGAATAACCTTGTTTTAATTCCTGGTCTCGGAACAATGCCGGGATTAACCGGCGGAGGATAAACAGATTAAAACATAACGCTGCGGCCGCGAAAAGCATTGCCTGCCATTGAGTTAGCCACCGCAATAATAATGCGAATCCACCCATCGCTAAATGGACCAACTGCCGTTTATCTTCGTTATTGAAACTCATATATTGATTTTACTAGTGTTAGTATAAATTGATCACTAACTCACTTGGGAGCATGGTAGGTATTGCTCAAAGCAATACCTACCATGCTCCTATAATAAACCATATAAAATTTACTAAGTGCTTGTGAATAGTGACTGAAAAAGTAAGGAATTGGGTGAAGGTTGGTTAAAGCAACCTTCACCATACTCCCAATGTTTATCATTATTATACATCGATAGATTGAGTATTGAATAGCGCTATGTTATGCTTCGAAGAGGTCGGTGCTTAGGTATCGTTCACCGGTATCAGGAAGAAGGACGACCACCGTTTTGCCTTTACCCAGTTTTTTCGCAACCTGAATTGCAGCCCAAGCTGCTGCTCCGGATGAAATTCCAACCAGAATCCCTTCTAGTTTGGCTAAATTCCGGGCAGTGGCTATCGCATCTTCGTCCTGCACCTGAATAATTTCATCAATGAGTTCTACTCGCATAATTTCCGGAACGAATCCAGCACCAATCCCTTGGATTTTATGCGGTCCTTTTTTCCCACCGGATAATACCGGGGATTTTACCGGTTCTACCGCATAGAATTTCGTTTTCAGTTTCAGTTGTTCTTTCAGAACTTCAGCCACCCCGGTAATCGTTCCGCCAGTACCGACTCCGGCAACGAAAGCATCGATATCTTTTCCGACTTGATTGAGAATCTCCTGCGCGGTGGTTCTCCGATGCACTTCGACATTCGCCGGGTTTTTAAACTGCTGCGGCATAAAATAATCCGGATGTTCGACTACCAACTCTTCGGCTTTTTTAATTGCCCCGGGCATACCATCCGGTCCCGGAGTAAGTACTATTTCCGCACCCAATGCTTTTAGCAATTTCCGGCGCTCGATACTCATGGTCTCCGGCATGGTCAAAATGAGATGGTATCCTTTAACCGCAGAGACTAAGGCTAAACCAATACCGGTATTTCCGCTGGTCGGTTCGACAATGGTCGCACCCGGTTTAATTTTCCCTTCTTTTTCGGCAGCTTCGATCATCGCTAATCCGATTCGCTCTTTAACGCAAGATAGGGGGTTGAATGATTCCAATTTAACCCAAACAGTCGCATCGGCAGCATCGACCAATTTGTTTAATTTTACTACCGGTGTATCGCCAATTAATTCTAAAACGGTGTTAGCTCGTTTCGAACTCATAAGAAACTCCTTCCTTATACTTAAGTATTTTAATCAGTTAATAACATAAAATATTATAATATAATATAACTAAAATAATCAACTATTATTTGCAATATTATAAACGATTGATATTATTATGATTAATTATGCTCATTTATCTAAAATCAGATTCTCTAATAGAGAAACTGATTTCTTGATAAAGCAAGTTCTCCAATGGAGAGTTTGCTATTTTACCTGTCTATTTAGCAAAATGATCATTAATCATAGGTTAATATTGTTTCCAATCGAAATCATCTACTTGCGTCGGAGTATCGATAGTAGTCACTTTCCCAGCAGTGACTGTCCAATGACCGGTATAAGTTCCAATAACCTGATTAGTTAAATTCCTGAATTCTAAAGAATCTATTCTACCGACCGGGACAGCTAATTTAATATATCCGGGTGTAGTAGGGTAGGCATCTGGTTCGGCTATCAGATTATCTTCGGTAATATAACTCCCTAAAATTTTACCGGTACTATTTTTTGCTAGAACAATCCTATTCGCACCGAATTGCGGGAAAATCCCTTCAATCCATCCGGCATTAGAAGTAGTGTTCCAAGCATAAATCGGAACGGTAGTAGAAATATCTATTGGTAGAGCAGATCCTAGTTTATAGAGTCGAATATTGCATGGTGCTAACCCGAAAAAAGTGGTTATCCGCGACATGCCGAATAGCCAACCGGAAACGGTGGTATTCGAGATCGGCATCGGATTGAGTGAACTTGCCTGATCATCATCATCACCCCAGGCATGATAACCACTAGCGGTACTCCAGGTATAATTTAGAACGGTGGTAGCATCGGAAGCGATTTGGATTTTTGCCGTTACGGTGATATTGCCTATAAAAGTAGAAGTCCAACATGAGAAATGGATAGCAAATGGAGTTGCATGGTCAATAATAAATCCTGCAGGATAGACATCGATATTGCCAGTAATAGAGGAAGCATAGCCGGTGACCATACTCAGGAAACAAAACAATAGAAATAATACCTTTGTGTATCTTGTCATATAAGATAAATGTGAATTCAACTTGAAATTGATATTATAAAACAATCCGCCATAATAAGGGAATTTATTTTTACATATTTAGAAACCACATACAAAACAAAAAAGCCAATCTTGATGAGAATTAAGCTTGAAATTGGCTTGACTATTTTTTTTGCTATATAAGTTTTATCTTAGGAGGGTAGGTATTTAGGAAGAAGTAATGCCACCCGGTAAATTCACCAAGAATCCCCGGCTCATTATCCCGTTGGTCGGGTCATACCAACTGGTTTTGAAAAATGGTTGTTTATCAACCGCGGTATTCCAATTTAAAGTATTCGGTACTTCACCCCAAACACCATATGATATAGGAGCTAGCGTATCACAAGATATTCTTATTGTTCCTGCAGCACTTGGATCGGGATTGTCGAAGTTCTTTGGATAATCGGCATAGATATTAAAAATAAGGAATCCGTTATTATATCCCCAACCTGGTTTGGTATATCGCACCGGCATAGAATCGCGCTGGCTTTGGTAGGTTTCAAAATAATCTAGTGGTCTACTTCTCATGTAAGCAATCGGGGTAGTTACTTCAATCGGAAATTCATATAAATATTGACCCATTGTTCCAATTCGACATGGCGGATATGCGGTATTATCCACACGATATGCTGCAATAGCAGGAATTGATGCAGCCATCCGTGCTTTTTGTCTAGCGACTCTAGTTCGAGTTTGCGCAGTGATGAAGTTCGGAATAGCGATAGCTATTAGAATCGCAATCATTCCGATAACAAGTAACAATTCAATCAACATAAAACCAGATATTTTCTTATCGACCATAACTATTTTTATCTCCTAAATACTATTCGTAAAATAAATTACATCATTACCTATATATAATAGACACATAAAAAGGTAAAAGTAGGGGAAAATATTTGCATTAATTATCTTAAGCATTGATTTTATGATTGTTATACAATGATTTTGGATAGAATAAACTGAGATAATAAAAAAAGCCAATCTTGATAAATGCATATCAAGATTGGCTTGAGTATCATCTAACGGCGAGAGATATTATCTCACCTTAATAGCCGGTTTCGGCTCGATATAAATCGGAGCTGAAGTTGGCGTAGCCATGATAATTCCGGTAGATCCTAATAACGGAGTACCGCTAGAATCATGAACTGCTAGATATACTGTACCTTCAGCATCACCGACCGTGAAATTAACACTACTACCGGTAAAACTATCGAGTGTACCAGTTGCTCCTCCGGCAGAATTGATTGACCAGGTATACGGTCCAGTTCCACCAGAAACGGTAAGCTTAATCACCTGTCCCGGATGGGTGGTGAAATCAATTTCTGAATTCACAACCAGCGTATCCGAGAAATCTGACGTCGAACGTGGTACCACACGATAATACTCCAAATAGGGACTCGAAGAATCACTTTGGTTAATGATTCCAGTAATCCGCGTTGGATAACTCGGTGGAGTAGCGCCATTAAGATTAGTAGTCGTAATCACATTCAGTGTTCCAGTATAACTCGGGAATCCGCCACGATACATGCTATAGGTAGAAGTACCCGTAGTCGGGGCGGTATAGGTAGAATAAACATCTGCAATAGTGATTAACAATCCTTCATAATCT
The DNA here is from genome assembly GCA_041946755.1 of bacterium. Classification (GTDB taxonomy): domain Bacteria; phylum UBP4; class UBA4092; order JAOAEQ01; family JAOAEQ01; genus JBHGBB01. The sequence goes on from JBHGBB010000031.1 coordinate 22,827, forward strand.
TCTTTCAATAACGACATTGAAGGAAGTAGGATTGGGTCTGGAGCTGTACCACTTCCTACTACAGAAATCAAACCTTGGTTAACGGTGGTAGACACTTCCAGTTCTAACGACCCATTAAAATTGGTTATGGCTCCTTCAACCAATAAGGTATCACCTAAATTTATAGTGATACTGGTAGTCCGCGAGAATATGTTAAGTCCGCTAGCACCGAGAACGCCGGAATTATCCTGCATGAAAATCGAGAGATTTTTATTGACGAAACTAGCGCTACTTGGAACAGTTGCAATACCTACCGCTCGTGCAGCTAAACCGCTATATATAGGAACACCATTTGCATCTTCAAGTCGAATTCGCGCTATCTGGGTAGTGCCAACTACATATCCGGATGATACTGCGACACTATTAGCTGCATTGTCAAAAGCATTGATGGAATATTGAACGATACTTCCTTGGATTTGACCTGGGATAATTGCGGCATAAACACTGCTGATTGAAGTCATCGGCAATGGAGTTTGACTGACACTATTCAGACTCCAGAAAACAGTAGCGCCAGAAATGGTATGTCCGCCGGTGGCGATAATAATCGCGCCTACCGTAGCAGTTTGGCCGGCATAAGGTACATAAGGTAACCGCGTCATATTTGATAATTGTGGAATACCTAATGATTGTGGATTCGGAATTGGTTGCTTTGCGAAATCGTTGAGATTGATATCAGTATCCGTAGTATTAATACCAAATGGCAAACGTTCACGGCTAGTGGTATTTGTACCGGAAGTAGGAAATCCCGTAGTTGTATCCGTATTTCCAAAAGCATATACAGTAATAACTCCCCAGGCGACAGCATCTATCACGGAATCATCGCTTTGCCGACGAATAGCTAATTGACTGCTATCAGAAATCCCTGTACCATAGGTGGCATCTGCTAAACTAAAATATGTTGAGGAAGCAGCGTTAGCAAGTAAGAACCTTTTTCCAGCAGGAAGCATTGTTCCCGGTGACCAAGTATAACGGTTACCGATAGTGCCGCTAGCATTGGCGCCATCCAACTTATACAATCCCAAATCAATTGCAGTAGCACTTGCATTAAATACTTCAATAAATTCATCATTTCCAGCCACTCCAATGGTGGTAGGCCCTCGAGCAATAAACTCGCTGATGAGCAAAGTATTCGAAGTGGCCCAACAAGAAACAACGCTCAGTAATACAATAAATACAGCAAGTATGGTTTTCTTCATTATATAACCCTCCTTTCGTTATCATACTTTATTGGTAATAGGATTCGATACTATCTAATACAAAAGCTATGGAGAAGTCATCCCACCAGCTAATTTCACCAGAAATCCCCGGCTGGTTACTCCATTAGTCGGGTCATACCAACTGGTCTTGAAAAACGGCTGCTTCTCAACATTTGTACTCCAACCGATGCTGTTTGGTCCTTGCCCCCAAATACCATACTTGATTGGAGCTTGAGCATCAGTGGTTATCTCGAGCGTTCCAGTAGGACCAAGGTCAGGATTTTCAAAGTCTTTGGGATAATATGCCAAGAGATTGTTTACGACGAATGAGTTATTATATCCCCAGCCAGGTTTGGTATATTTTATCGGAAGTACATCGGGTGAACTTTGATATCTATCAAATATATCAAGTGGTCTACTGGTAATATAAGCTATAGGAGTAGTAACTTCTATCGGGAATTCATAACACCATTTACTGCTCCAATAACGCATCGGGGGATAGATACTATTATCGACCGCATACGCTTCGACCGCCGTCATCGCCGATGCCATTCCGGCTTTCTGTCTGGATACTTTAGCTCGAGTCTGTGCTGCTAGAAAGTTCGGAATCGCGATTGCCGCTAAAAT
>JBHGBB010000310.1:0-2833 GCA_041946755.1 bacterium
GATGAACAAAGACGAAAAAGCAAACGGCAGAAAGATTTGGCGGATATCTATCGACTGGTTGAGCAATATCCGAAATTGAACAAGTTATTGTCGGATTCACTCAATAAATAGAGAGTGCTAAATATATTTATGGCAGAAACGACTTTTAAAGACGCTATTACCAATGCTATTCGATTCTGGGAACGGGGGCGGATTCTTTATAATATTATTCTGGCAGCAATTGTGCTCAGTTATTTTTTTATCGGCTGGCCAATATCTAAAGAGCATCTCTCGTTTGACCTGATTTTAAGTTTATTTATACTTGCAGTACTTGCTAATGTTGCCTACTGTGCGGCATATATTGTTGATATCCTCGTTCAACTATCAGCAATTCGAGATATCTGGGTGCAGTATCGCTGGATATTACTTGCAATCGGAATTCTCTTTGCTGCTATTTTAACCCGGTTTATCTCAAGGGGTTTTTTCTTATCCATAAGTTAGGTATATATCAATGCCAAGTATCCAGGTCATCGGAGTATATACAGTCTCTTTCAGAGACAGACTATTTAGCCAAGCATACAAAAAGCAATATGCGAATATAACTTTATCTTTCCTAGATAGAAGAATGGTAAAGAAGCGTCTAAGAGAAGAGTTATCTTCAATTGTTTTAATTGAAGTCATCGTTGATAATTATGATAAACACTATAATATAAGTGATTTTGGACAAGAAGAAAGCGATCAAGCCCCTTATTCTGAAGTATATTTGAGTGATGATGGCACTAAAATTATATCTGAAGGATTTGAAGTCCCAGAAGCTGAGAGATTGAGACTCTGCTTCTTTATGATCAAAGCAAACAACTAAAATCGAGCTATGGAGATATCAAATGTCCTTTAATATCAGATATACCAGATCGATTGAAAAAGATTATAAAATATGAGCCAGTGGATTGAACTGACTATTTTCATTATAGTTTTATTGGCTAGATTTATAGTTTGGGGTTAATAAGATTAATTGTCTCACCTTTAATAATCTGTCGTTCGGCAACTTCAATCTTGAGTGGTTTCTTTAGTTTAGGCCAAGTGATAGCGTAACTTGATGTCGCTTTGGTTGCGTAGGGGGAATCGTCGGTGCTATAGGGGACGATGAATTTATAGGTGCCGGTATAGTCGGCGGTAGTTTCAGCGGTATAATTAAATTCTCGGTTGGTGTTAGTGATTATTGGTACCGAGATCCGGACCTTGGATTTGGGGATTGCATGGCCGGTAATCGTCGCTCCTTTAACATGCTCGAAAACTTTTAAACAGCTTACCTTATATTGGTCAACATTCCAAAAGCTTGGGTTTTCATAGACTAGCCGATAATCAGATAATACTGCTCCATTAGAACTATCTATTCCGTCAAAGAGATATAATCGGGATGAAATGAGCCGGTAAAACTCTTGAGTTGGGATAAAAGCGATTCGGGTTCCCCCTTCTTTCGGATGCTGGACCATATGGAAAATAAATATGCTGGCATCAATATCAGCCAGTTTCCCATAATCTATCAGATTCGGGGTTAGGTCGGTTAGAATAAGATATCTGGCTTTCTTCTCATCGAGTATTCGATTAGCTTTCATTTCATCTTCAGTCAAATAGAATTCCATACTAGCCCGATTATTTTCTGCATTGGTATGGAATCCGTTACTAATCGTCGGCCGATTGGCAATATAGTTTATCCAATGACCGGATGCCCATGGGGCAAGAATCCCGTATTCCGGGGTTTTAGCCGGGTCATTATAGAACCGGGTAGGGGGAGTATTGTCCCGGAGCCAGAGTAAGGTTTCATGCCATTCATTCGGCAATCGAGCATATTTACCGGGTAGAGACCGAATCTCCCGGATACAAGGCAGCAGCAAAAATAGCAAACAGATAGTAGACAGTAGACCGTAGACAGTAGGCAGGAGAAAAGATATTTTTGAATGCGGAATGCGGATTGCGGAATGCGGAATAATCTCTTTAAATCGCTCAACAAAAATGAGGGTTAGAAATGCATAGCCGATGGCAATGATATAAGATAAAAAATGGGAGAACCGGCTTTGCATAAGTCCGAGCGTTACAATACTGATGAATAAAATAGCAAATAAAGCCAATGCTTTTTCTGACTTCTGACTTCTGACTTCTGACTTCTGATCTTTTATCATTCGATAGAACATAATCCAATAGACGAGCGGTAAGAGATATAAACCATACCCGAAGAAACTGGTTGGCCGGAACGATGAGAATACTCCCATACTGATAAATAACGGCTGGAATTCGGTGATGGTTTTAAGCCAGGGGTCGGATTTGATTATCCAGCCGATACCATTAATAAAATGGCTGATAAAACTCGGGATGAATATAAAGATTAGGCCGAAGATAATGGCTAATGACCAGAACCCAGCCAGCCCGAACCACCATCGGGATTTGTTACTCAACCATAACGATAGATACCCGAGATAAACTAAAACGATTAATATTCCGCCGATAAGCCCGAGTTGGAACCAGGATAAGGCATCGTATGCAAATAAGAAATGTTTACCCCAATAAGTGCTCGCGCAAATAGGAAGTAAAATTAATAGCGCAGTACCGAATAGAGTTGAAATAAACCTGATAAAGAATCTGGTTTTTTCTTCGTAGCCGTGGTCAATAACCAATAGAACTAATAGATAGCCAACCAGGATACCGATAAAAATCGTTGCGCCACCCCAAATCAGGAGACTGCAAACCAGCATGATACTACTGAAGACAGTAGATAGTAGATAGTAGCTAGTAGTTAGGGAACTGCCGATTGCGGATTGGATCCCTGCCTTCGCAGGGATGACATCATTCCCGCGAA
>JBHGBB010000311.1:0-2790 GCA_041946755.1 bacterium
GAACTCGCCCGGCATATCGGGAAAGAGCCGGTCTATGTCATTATCTGGACCACTACTCCCTGGACATTACCTGCTAATTTAGGCATCGCGTTCCATCCGAATTATGAATATGCGGTGGTACGCGCAAAAGGTGAGAATTATATTATTGCCAAAGAATTGGTTGAAGCAACCATGCATGCCGCGCATATTAAAGAGTATGGTATTCTCGGAACTATTCCTGGAGCCAAATTCGAAGGATTGAAAGCGGAACATCCGATGCATAAAGGGGATTCCCTTTGCGTCTTAGCGGATTATGTCACTATGGATACCGGTACCGGTTGCGTGCACACCGCTCCGGGGCATGGTCAGGAAGACTATGTTACCGGACAACGATATGGATTACCGATATTATCACCGGTGGATGATTCCGGAATATTTACCAAAGAAGCCGGGCAATGGGAAGGAATGAAAGTTTTCCCGGCGAATAAGGAAATTGTTGAATACCTCAAACAGAATAATCAGCTATTACATACCGATAATATTTCACATTCGTATCCGCATTGTTGGCGATGCAAACACCCGCTAATATTCAGGGCAACCCGGCAATGGTTTTTCGATGTCGATAAAGCAGAATTACGGCAACGGGCGTTATCAGAAATCGATAAAGTAAAATGGATTCCGGATTGGGGCCATGAAAAAATCGGTAATCTGGTTGCCGGTCGGCCGGATTGGTGTTTATCCCGGCAGCGGGCTTGGGGTGTACCGATTCCAGCATTACATTGCGAATCCTGTAATCATGGTTGGTTACCGCTAGACCAGTTGGATAATATGTTAAAACTCGTTGACCAACAAGGAGTCGATGTCTGGTTTAGTAAAGAAATCAACGAGTTGTTTCCTGAAGGAATCAAATGCCCGAACTGTAATGGAACCAAGCTGAAAAAGGAAACTGATATTCTGGATGTCTGGTTCGATTCCGGGGTAAGTTGGGCGGCAGTATTGCAAGAACGACCACATCTGGGATTCCCTTGCGAAATTTATCTAGAAGCCGGTGACCAGCATCGCGGGTGGTTCCAGGTGTCGTTATTACCGGCTGTAGCGTTGGAAAATCAAGCGCCATATCATATCTGTATCACCCATGGTCTGATTCTCGATGCGGAAGGTAAAAAGATGTCGAAATCAGCCGGGAATGTTATTTCTCCGCAAGAATTAATCGATAAATTCGGAGCGGATGTGCTCCGGTTATGGTTTGCTTCCGGTGATTATACCACCGATGTATATTTGTCAAACGAAATCATGAATCCGTTGGTTGAAGCATATCGGAAAATCCGAAATACTATCCGGTTTATTCTCGGTAACCTGTATGATTTTGACCCGGAGAAAAATACGGTCGCATATCATGATTTGCTTGACATCGATAAATGGGCGATGCATCAGTTGCAAAAATTAATTGAAGAATGCCGATCGGCATATGACCGGTTCGAATTCCATCGGGTATATCAGGCGATATATACGTTCTGTACCGTAGAAATGAGTTCGTTCTATTTGGATATATTAAAAGACCGGCTCTATACTTCTAAAGCAAATTCAGTGGAACGGCGGGCAGCACAAACAGTGCTGTATAATCTCGGAGTAACGATGGTGAAATTAATGGCGCCGATATTGCCATACACCGCAGAAGAAATCTGGTCGTTCTTGAAACAGAAAGAATCGAGCGTCCATCTCTCTTCGATGCCGGAAGTGAATCCGCAATATCTGAATGCGGAGTTGGAACGGGAATGGGCGGGATTGCTTTCGATTCGAATCGAAGTTGCAAAAGCATTGGAAATTGCCCGGAAAGAGAAACGGATCGGGCATTCATTAGATGCGCAAGTTAAAGTTACAGTAGCGGATAAAAATACCAGTAATCTATTATCGAAATATCAAGAGCAATTACCCTCGATCTTTATCGTTTCGCAGGTGCAAATTGAAGAGAAGGGGACATTACCTCCGGAAACGCTGGTTGAAGTAACAGTCAATCCAGCTGCCGGTAAAAAATGCGATCGCTGCTGGAATTATCGGACTTCAGTTGGAGAAAACAAAGAGCATCCGACGATTTGTTCTCGGTGTGCCACAGCGATTAGCTGATTCTAAAGTAGGGGCATAATAGCTGCTACCCAATAGATTTGATATAAAGGGTTCAATAAAATGAACCCCTACATTTATAACCAAAAAATGTTTTATATTATTGCAATCATCATCGTAATCCTTGACCAAATCACTAAACTAGCGATTATCTCTTATGCCCAATCGCAGCATGTTTCTTTTGGTAGTAGTATAACCAATTGGTCAGGGGCACTCGATATTATTTATGCTACCAATCCCGGTGCAGCATTCGGTATCTTTCCGGACCAGCGGTGGGTATTTATCGGGATTTCAATTATTGCCTGTATCGGAATAGTTATCTATGTAACCAAATATAAAGCATCAGTAGATAAATGGTCGAATATCGGATTCGCCTTGATTCTCGGTGGGGCAGTTGGCAATCTCATCGACCGGATATTCCGCATCGAAGTAGTCGATTTCATTGATGTACATCTGGGAAGTTATCATTGGCCGGCATTTAATGTCGCTGATTCGGCAATTTGTGTTGGAGTAGGGCTGGTTATCATTGCACTTTTTCTGAATACCAAAAGTCAGAAGTCAGAAATCAGAAGTCAGAGTTTAGAAGTAAAGAAATAAGGCTTATTTATCATTGATTTGAATTTAGTCAGTTTAAATTTCGGAATTTATTCTATTGTTTCGATATTCGATATTCGAATTTCGGATTTGATT
>JBHGBB010000312.1:0-2755 GCA_041946755.1 bacterium
TACTTCAAAAGGTATTATAACTGATAAAGAAGCTCGCCAGTGTAAAATTGGGGGAGAGCTTATTTGCAGAGTGTGGTAATTTGTTTTTAAGAGTGAGGATAATTAACGATGTCACGTGTCGGAAAACAACCAATAGTACTTACAAGCGATGTTAAGGCTGAAATCAAAGGTAGTAGTATTAATATCCAGGGTCCGAAGGGGGGATTGCATTTTGAATTACCCCAGAATATTATCGGTAAAATAGAGGACGGAAAACTCATTTTAAGCCGTTCTAATGAAAATCGCAATACGCGCGCATTGCATGGATTAGCACGGAGTATGTTAATGAATATGGTAATCGGAGTAACCAAAGGATATCAAGAAGACCTTGAAGTAATTGGCGTAGGATATCGGGTACAGTTGCAAGGGGATAAAATAACCCTTCTCTTGGGTCATGCGCATCCGAATATATATCAATTACCTAAAGGAATATCAGCTGAAACCGAAATTGCTGCAGGAGTTGAAAAGAATACAATTATTCATATTAAGGGTATCGATAAATATCTTGTTGGTGAAGTAGCAGCAGAATTACGTCGATTACGCCCCCCAGAACCATATAAAGGTAAAGGGGTTAAATATGTTCAAGAACGTATACGACGAAAAACCGGAAAAACCGGTGTTGCCGGTGCCCCGACGAAATAACAAAATACCGGAGACATCAATCGGATTTAATTAAATTTATTATTCAAAATTAATTTTTATGGTAAAAAAATCTATTGCAGTACAAAAAAGACATCTTCGAATAAGACAGAAAATTCATGGTAATGCGAATCGACCACGCTTAGCAATATATAAAAGTAATCAGCATATATATGCGCAGATTATTAACGATGAGAATCAAACCACTATGGTTGCCGCATCGACTTTATCGCCGGAAATAAAAAACGATCAACAATCCGGGATTAATATAAAAACTGCGCAGCTAGTTGGAGAATTAATTGCAAAAAAGGCAATGGCGAAAAAAATCCAATTTGTCGTATTTGATCGCGGTGGATTTCGCTATCACGGTCGAATTAAAGCATTAGCAGAAGCGGCACGTGCTGCCGGATTAAAATTTTAAAAAATAAAGTGAGACGTTCGTTGAAACGATAAGGAGAAGAAAGCCTTAATCAACGATTATTCTAGTATAGTTTTTCGAGGTAACATGAATACCACAGGAGCCAAAACAACAAATAATCTACAGGAATTAAAATTAGAAGAGCGAGTAGTCCGCGTTAATCGAGTGGCAAAAGTTGTTAAAGGTGGTCGTCGGTTTAGTTTTAGTGCGGTGGTCGTAGTAGGAGATGGTGCCGGGCATGTTGGGATCGGATTCGGTAAAGCTAACGAAGTGGCGGATGCCATACGAAAGGGAACCGAAGCCGCGAAAAAACATTTCATAACCGTACCACTAAAAGGGACCACGATTCCACACGAAATTATTGGCCATTATGGTGCCGCAAAAGTATTATTGAAACCGGCATCACCCGGAACAGGAGTTATTGCTGGAGGACCAGTTCGTGCGGTATTGGAAACTGCCGGAATTAAAGATGTTTTGAGTAAATCACTCGGTTCCAATAATGCGATTAATGTAGTTTATGCGACAATCGCTTGTCTTCAGAATATGAAAGATGAATCGCGGTTGGCAATACTGCATGAAAAAACAGCGGAAACAGAATTATAATATTTAAGGATATAAGGATTGGTTTGAGATAAACATATCGAAACCAAACAATAGATTTATGCGATTAAATAATTTAGAATCGATACAGAATGCGCATCATCGGGCTAAACGAGTAGGTCGAGGACCGGGTAGTGGACATGGAAAAACATCCTGCCGTGGACATAAAGGAAGCTTGGCGCGTTCAGGCGGGAAGCGTTCTCCGGGATTCGAGGGTGGTCAGATGCCTTTAATTCGCCGATCACCAAAACGCGGGTTTAGAAATATATTTCAGAGTTATGAATATGCTGAAATAAATATAGCGATACTCGATCAATTAAATGAAGAAAATAAAATAGATATCGCAGTATTAAAAATCCGAGGGATCGTTAAAAACCGGTTTCGGAAACTAAAAATTCTTGGTACCGGTAATCTAACTCGAAAAATAACCATTATTGCTGATGCATTTTCCGCCGCTGCGATAGAGAAAATTAAAGCTGCAGGTGGAGAAGCTATCATACGGAGCGAATAAGTGTTTAAATCAATAGAGAATATATTTAGTATACCGGATTTACGAAAACGGGTTTTATATACCCTTTTTCTATTAGCGGTATTTCGAGTGGGGGCGCATATTCCGGTTCCCGGAATCGATGCGAGTGCTTTTACGAGCAAAGGTGGTCTATTTGATTTCATCGATATGTTTAGCGGCGGTGCCTTCAAACAATTGACCATTTTTGCGTTAGGAATCATGCCCTACATCTCGGCATCGATTATTTTACAACTACTCACGGTCGTCGTTCCATATTTAGAACGACTGCAAAAAGAAGGTGAAGCTGGCAGGAAAAAAATAGTCCAGTATACTCGTTACGGTACGGTAGTACTAACCGCATTTCAAGCTTGGGGTTTATCAATCATGATCCGCAGTATGCCAGGCGTCGTGATTAATCCCGGAATCGCATTTCAATTGCTGATGGTACTTACCATAACCGCAGGCACCGCATTTTTGATGTGGTTAGGCGAACAAATCACTGAAAAAGGTATCGGGAATGGGATTTCGCTCATTATCTTTGCTGGTATTAT
>JBHGBB010000313.1:0-2682 GCA_041946755.1 bacterium
ATCTGTGTAATCTAATCTTTCAATCTGTGTAATCGTATTTTATTAAATGATTTGCCTTTTATATGAAACTTATGATAAAATTTCTAGTCTATCTAGGAAACAGCTTAGGAGGTTAAATTCAAATCAATTATGGCTTTAGCATGTTCAGTTTGTGGTAAAAAACCAACTACCGGGCATAAAGTGTCCCATTCGAATATTAAAACCAACCGACGATGGCTCCCGAATTTACAACGGGTTAAAGTTGAAGTTAAAAAAGGACAGAATAAATTTGTTTATGTCTGTACCCGTTGTCTTCGTTCCGGTAAAATTAAAAAAGCTGCATAACAACTACAGTCCTAAGTCTTGAGTCTTAAGTCTTAAGTCTTTTGTTTTATCTTTAGACTTCGGACTTATGACTTAGGACTGCCTTTTTTACTTCATTCGTTTCGTTCTCGCTACACTCAATACATTCGGTATCTGCCGCAACCGGTCCAGGATTTCGTTCAACTGTTCCAACTGCATGATTTCTAAAGTGATTATCCCGGTACCCCGATTATTTTTTATCTTTTTAACTACCGAAGAATAAACATTGATATTCAGGTTCGCGATTTCCGCTAAAATCGCGGCTAAGGTTCCTGGTCGGTCGTTCATTTCAACTTTTATCGGGACCAGATGCTTTTTCAGTTTATCCATATCCCAATCGACATTAACGATACGTTTGGTATCGGATAAAAACGGGATGATGCTAATACAATCTTTTTTATGAATCGATACTCCGCGACCCCGGGTGATAAATCCGATCACATTATCTCCCGGTACCGGCATACAGCATTTAGCAAACCGAATCAAGACATCTTGAATCCCTTTAACCATAATGCCATCCCGGGATTGTACTGCTTCTTCAGACATAACCGATTTAGGAGATGATAATTTTTCCGGTGTTGGTTCCGGTTGCGGAATGAGTTTCGAGATGATTTGTTTGGGTGAGACCTTACCCAACGCAATATTAATCAATAAATCCGAAACATTCGAATATCCCATCGATAAACCGATCTCAACTAATTTATCGGATTTTAGGATTTCGGTAGGATTTAGATGCATGACTTTCAATTCCCGGGTTAACGCTTCTTTCCCATCGGCGATATATTGTTCGCTATCAACGGTTTTCAGATAATGCTGGATTTTGTTTCTCGCTCTTGAAGTGCGAACGAAATGGAGCCAATCCCGACTTGGTTTAACGGTTTTCCCCAAAATAATCTCAACGATATCTCCGGTTTTTAAAAGGGTGCGGAGTGGAACGATTTTCCCGTTTACTTTCGCACTTACGCACCGGTTCCCGACTTCGGAATGGACCGCATACGCGAAATCGACCGGAGTGGAGCCGGCAGGCAGTTCTTTTACTTCACCTTTCGGGGTGAATACAAACACCTGGGCGCTGAAGATATCGATTTTTAACGCTTCCATGAACTCTTTCGGGTCGCGTAGTTCCTGCTGCCAATCGAGGATTTGCCTTAACCAGGCGAACTCTTTTTCATAGTGCGGGGTCTTACTAACGGGTTTCCCATCCTGCTCTTTATAAAGCCAATGTGCCGCAATACCGCTTTCTGCGGTCTGATGCATCTCTTTCGTTCGAATCTGGATTTCGATTGGACTGCCATCCGGACCGATTACCGTGGTATGTAATGATTGATACATATTAGTTTTCGGCATCGCGATATAATCATCAAATCCGCCATGGAGTGGAGTCCAGAGGGTATGGACGATTCCTAACGAAGCATAGCAGTTCCGAACGGTATCGGTGATAATCCGGACTGCAGTCAGGTCATGGATTTCATTTAATTCTTTATGCTGTCGTTGCATTTTTAGATAGATACTATAGAAATGCTTCTGCCGGCCGCTGATTTCAGCCGGGATTTTAAATTCGGCTAATTTCTCTTTCAAGGTTTGTTTAATGGTTGCGATATATGCTTCCCGTTCATTACGTTTCTGCGCAACCCGATCGACTAAATCATAGTATTCGGTTGGAAGCAGAAATTTCATGCTTAAATCTTCTAATTCAGCTTTCACTTTTCCGATACCCAACCGGTGCGCTAACGGTGCATAGATATCCAAAGTATCTTTTGCAATCCGTTTCTGTTTAACTTCCGGCAGAAATTGCAAGGTTCGCATATTATGGAGCCGGTCAGCGAGTTTAATGAGTAGTACCCGGACATCTTCTGCCATAGCGATAATCAATTTCCGGAAATTTTCGGCTAATCGGTCTTCCTGATTCCGGAACGCAATAGCACTGATTTTCGAGACCCCGGCAACTAAAGTGGCGATTTCGGCGCCAAACTCTTTCGTTATATCAGCTTGAGTCACTTTGGTATCTTCAATGGTATCGTGGAGAAGACCGGCGATGATGGTGATGAGATCGAGCTGCAGTTCCGCTAAAATATTGGCGGTTTCGAGACAATGGGTGATATAAGGGTCGCCGGATAACCGCATCTGGTCTCGATGCGCTTGTTCGGCAAACTGATATGCCCGGTTGACCAATGCGATATCCGCTTGCGGATTATGCTGGGTTATCTTCTCAATAAGGTCGGTTATCGTCATAAAAGACGAATGTGATTAGTATCTAATTTTCTGCTTATAAATGTAAATGTTAAACTTGGTTATTCCGCCACAGCTTGCTGGGCGGTTACCGATTGACGTATATAATAA
>JBHGBB010000314.1:0-2652 GCA_041946755.1 bacterium
CCAGGAAGAAATTTTAAATGCTAAATGCTTAATGTTTACCCCGAAGAATTTCGGGGCTAAATTTAAAATGAGTACTCTGTCTCTTTTTCCTTAGAACGCAGAAACACTCCCCTCCTCTTTTTCTCCGGTAAAGTTAATGCAACAATTTCATTTGCCACAAGGACACCAAGAGTTGGATTAAATTTAAAATTTGCATTGATAAATATTAATTTTAAAATACTCCTATTCTTGGTGTCTTTGTGGCGAGGGAGGGTTAAACAATATGCAAGTAGCTATTTCTACCATCAAAATCCCGGAACAGCAGAAACGAATTAATCCGGGGAATCTTACCGAAACCGGCGGACTAGCCGAAAATATCAAACAGTATGGCATGCTCCACCCAATCCTCGTTACAAAGGAAAGTACCAAGTACCAAGTATCAAGTACCAATAATTCTTCCCTCTTCCCTCCTCCTTCTTCTTTCCGTTATGTTCTGGTTGCTGGGTATCGGAGATTGAAAGCTGCTGAATCGTTAGGCTGGACTGAAGTACCGGTAACTATTCTCGATTCAGTTCCGGACTCGAATAATGCCGACTCTTTATCGGAATACGATTTACATCTTAGCGAGAATATCAAACGGAAAGGTTTATCTCCGATCGAATTAAGTGAAGTGGTTTTAGAACGGAAATATCGGTTCGAGCAGGTATACGGTCCGATTAAACCCGGGGGAGATCAGAGAAGTAAATCGGCTCAAGAAATCAAATTGGCAGCCTGCCAAAATGGTCCGCCGGATTTCTATGAACAGACCAGCCGGCTCCTGGAGACAAGTATCTGGACTATTTATCGGCTATTACGATTGCAAGAGTTAGACCCGGATTTGAAAGCTAAAGTTTATAGCCGGGAGTTGAACTATACTACCGCGTTATCCGAACAATCGAACCGGAACCTAACGAAAAAGAACGAGAAGAAACCGGGTTCGAAACCGGCAGCATCTTTATCTATTCTGCCGAATAAAGAGACTGCGGTTCGCTATGCGGAATTATATAAACAGACTCCGAAATTATTACAGTTATATCAGTTGGTATATCATACCTGGCAGACGACCAAACGGCTAGCGGATTATGAACCGGAATGCGATAAATTCGATCTGGAATTGCTCCATGTATTTATGGTCCAGTTAGGAGAAGTATTAACCTTTTATAATAATTTGTTCAATAACCTCCAGCAATCGCAAGATAAACAAATCGAGGCGATGATACAAGCGAATATCCCCGAGTAGGGGCTCAATATTTTGAGCCCTTATCATATCGGGGTCGATAAAACGACCCCCTACCCTCTGTTGTAGGGGTTCAATTCATTGAACCCTCTTTTCTCCGACATGGTTTTCTCTGCGCGTTTTGCGGTTATACTCAGCGACCTCTGCGGTTATCTTTTCTGCCATCGACCTTAACGGGAACCGAACTAATTTAACTATTAAATTTCGAGACAAGGATTTAGGTTATTAAATATTCAAACGCGCTAATAACCTGTTTAGTTTGTATGGAATCAAGGTTTAGTTTATCTATTTTCGATTCAAACTTAGTGTCTGCCAATCTGATAAACGTTGCTAACGGAATTTTGATGGTTACTAACGGTAACTCAGTGGTTTTAGTTCGTTCCATACCCTGCACCTATCTCGAACCGATCTCGGAGCATACCTAGTGTGCCTTCAACCCACACTAGGTCCTCTCCTAACCCGACTCAATAACAATCTGATTTAACTAAATACTTAATACCTATATATATTTATAGCATATAATAGTTAGAAATAACAACTATAAATACAATATATTAACGAATACAATTCAATAAACTAATTTATTAACACTTAAATTCTATAAAAAAGTTGCATTTATTTTTATAGATATATTATAATTTTCTAAGTTAAAATTAAAGAAATATCAATCCAGTGAAGATATAAATAGGTATTGACAAATTGGAGCAGAAAAGGAATCGAATATGTACGAATCAAATTGGAAAGAATATAAAAAGTTGAGATGGATCTTCTGGCTAATCTTCCTGACATACGTTCCGGGAGTACTTGCTATTAGTTTTCCTCTAATGTGGCTATTAAAATCAGATATACCCTTCTATATAGTCGCTTTATGTTGGATGGTAATGTTTGTTGTTACAAGATGGCGTTTGAGTCGTTGGCATTGTCCACGATGTGGACGATGGTTTTTTGCTAAGCCTCGATTTAATAATCTATTTACTCGAAAATGTGCTTATTGCGGATTAAAGAAATGGGCGACAGAAGATGTCAATATTAAGACAGACCAACTAACGCACTAAGATACAATAATTCATTTAACTCATCCTTCGACTCATTCACACATTATAAAACTAATCTATTAGATAATCACGATGTTAATTATATCTTAGTAATTTGCATAATAGCATGCATCGGGCTTATAAATAGGTTATAAATTAAAAATAAAGAGTTGAAATATTATGTGGTTAAATTGAGGATTAGATTAAATGTTGTTGATAACACTCGGAATAATAGCCAGGAACGAAGAAGAAAACATAGCTTCAACCCTTGAAAGTATCTTAAAACAAGATTTTAAACAGCCTTATGAGATCATAGTGGTGGATGGCAACTCCACAGACAGGACAAGGGAAATTGCAGAGAAT
>JBHGBB010000315.1:0-2649 GCA_041946755.1 bacterium
CGATGACACGGGCATCGGCTGGGGAGTGAATCCCATAGCCCTGATGACATCACTGACCGCTGCTATCTGAGATTCGGTGGCATCGTTGCGCATTACTATGAGCATGGATATATCCTTTGAAGTATTATTTGACGGTTAGCAATTTTGGGCATATGGAATAAGAAAACGAATTTATATGAGGTTAATTAAGAAGGCAAGGGAAAAAATGACTAATTTACTATACCCGAACAGCGGCAAAGTAACAAAATATTTTTGTATATTCGGTTCGGGGAAAACTTCTACTTTTAGACCGGATTCTAATATTTTATGCTGATATTTGCGCAACGATTCCGGGATCCGGACGGTACAATTCTGCGTTATTACGGTTTGGCAGGCTAACCGCCATCCATCGTTCCATTCCGATTCCGAGAAGAACTCGGTCGGTATCGGCTCGGTAGCGGAATTAACCGGAATGAGTTGAACCCGGCATTTACCGCAAATCCCGTTACCACCGCAAGGAGTATCGAGATATATCCCTGCCTGGTCTGCCGCATCGATTAATTTAATTCCGGGAGAAACCTTAATCTTCTTTTCATCAGGGAGAAACCTGATTTTAATTTGAGTTGAGGCCATAATCCAGAATCGCTCTTGAATCGAATATCGCAATAAAAAAAGAGAGTAACGTTAACTATTATACACGTTACTCTCTGAATTTGCCTAGTTTTTATAGAGCCATTCGCCATCTTAATTCCGGCGTTGTACCCATTTCTTAATCACCGGGTCCCATTGCCAATGAAATCCTGGTTTCGGTGCGAAAGCCGGTTTCGGTGGAATCGGTGCCGGTGGCGGTGGAGCTACTACTGGCGGTGGTGGTGGCGGTACTGGCGGTACCGGTTTTACTAATGGTGGAGGCGGCGGTGGTACTGGCGCTACATCCCAATGTCCGGCAATCCAGATTCGTCTCCCTGGATCCCAGGCACCGTCGATCCAGACTCGTCCTTCCGGAACCACAGCGATTTTCACCCAAGCACCTTTTACCCATCGTTTGGCTACTGGATCCCAGAAGGCGGGTTTCCATTCAAACGGGCCTACCGGTGGTTTACTCACCATAACCCATTTCGCTTCTTCCCAACGCCAATATTTTCTTATCCGCGGTGGAATCGGCGGTGGAGTTGTTGGTGGCGCTGGTACTCCCGGCCGCCAAGCTACTTTCGGTTCCCAATGTGCCGGTTGCCATACCCAAACTTTACCGGCTTTCGGCGGGAATGGAGGCTGCCCTTCCTGGCCAAAAACCACTGATGGTATTAATATTCCAAAAACTAATATTGCTGCGATGATTAATCGAAATCGCAATTTCAAGTTTTATCCCTCCCTTCTTATTTATCTTATATAGATTTATCTTGGTAACTAGTATACTACCACTTCTGCTTCTTTTCAATAGCCAAGTTTGAAATAAACCTATATTTTTATTTTACGCAAGTTATATACCAAGGTAAATGCCAACTGTAGGGTATTGGCAGATAAACCAGATTTATTATATAAGTCACCGATTCTTAGAAATTATATGGTACAATGGATTATCCTTGAGTTAATCGAGAAAGGAAAATAATATGATTACTAAAATCGACCATACGGCGATTACTACTCGCGATTTAATCCAATCTTTACGGTTCTATACCGAGGTTTTAGGATTTATAGAAACCGACCGGCTGGAGTTCCCGGAACAGCAGATGCATCTGGTTTATGTTGAGAAGAATGGCAGTAAAATCGAGTTGTTTGGGTATGATCGCCCGGTAGAAACCATCGAAAACAAATCAAATAATCCGGTAGTTGGATTTACTCATTTAGCGCTATTAGTCGATAATTTGAACGATACCGTTATGGAACTTAAACAAAAAGGAGTTAAATTCGATATCGAACCTACCGATGCGAAAGGCGAGGTGCGAATAGCGTTTTTTAAAGACCCGGATGGTAATGTTCTCGAACTGATTGAACGATAACTGACTCATCTCCTGATACTATATTCAGCACCAAAATTGTACAATTGTACGTTATGGTATAGATTTGCATGAAGACTTACCCGATAAAGATCAGATTAGCAGGCTGCCAATCTGATTTTCGGGTTGATACCAGCCAATTGTTTCCTTCTCAGTTGTTCTCCTTCTGATTCCATTAGACTTAACCGAGTATTAGCTCCTAAACCATATCGCAATTATCCTTCCTAGTATGATTCACTATACCGGAGAGGTACCAGAGCGGGTCAGACCCGCTCTGGTTATTGCCCCTATACAAGACCGAATAAAGGTCTAGTTGGTTTGAGGGGATCGGCAAGGGAAATCAAATTGGCAGCCTGACAATCTGATCCGAAATACAAATAGCGATTCGATTAACCTCTTTAAAATAAATAGTAAAGCAAATTCACCGCCGGTGAATCTGCTTTTTCTTGCCGATACCTGTAAATCAGTTTCGCCTTAGGCGAAACTGATTTCCTATCTTATTTCCTTATTTAACTATTTCATTTATCCGACGAAGTTTCAACGTAGGCGGACTATGTACCCATTTAACTATAATAATATCAATGGTTTAGATAATTAATGCAAATATTTTATGATTTTTATTGGTTTTGATGTGTCTATTATATTAGGAGAAACAACCGAAAAACGGAAAAAC
>JBHGBB010000316.1:0-2635 GCA_041946755.1 bacterium
GGCAGCGATTCTCTCGATGGTAAATTCCGTTTCAACCCGTTTCTTGGCGGCTTCTCCGAGTTGTTTCGCCCAATCCGGGTTGGTTAAAAGCCGGGTTAATGCTTCTGCCAGAGCGTCAGCCGAGTTGGGTTCTACAACTAATCCGGTCTGTTCATGCTGGTTAACAAATGGAACTCCGGTATCTAGATTGGTGCAAACTACCGGTTTACCACAAGCGAACGCTTCCAACTGCACTGCACCGAATGCTTCACTTCTTAACTGAGATGGCAGACAGAAGATATCGCAGGCATGGAGATAAGTAACTAAATGCGATTCATCTACTTCACCTAAGAAGGTCACTTTCCCCTGCAACCCCAGTCGGGCAGTTAACTCTTTCCATTCTTGCAATTTCGGGCCGGTACCGATAATCACCAGATGCGCATTTAGAACTTTCTTCATAGCCTGCAGTAGGAGATGCACTCCTTTATAATACCGGAGTTTCCCGGTGAATAAGATAATCGGCTGATTATATGCTTGTTTTATTCTTGCTGCCTTCTGTCGGATATCTTCCGATATTTGGAATGGGGTTAAATCGATTCCTAACGGGACGATAGAACATTTATCTTTGTAGTTCTGCAGAATCGGTGAGCTATCCAGATAGTTCTGGGAAGTAACCAGAATCCGGTCGACTTTATCCAGAAATCGGAATAAAAATGGGCGGTATAATGGCATTAACACCGCTTGCCGAACAATATCGCTATGATAGGTTAATACCAGTTTTCCTTTAGGTTTCGCGCGAAGGTAAGCCAGTTCGGCGGTCGGATTCGGATGGTGGAAATGATAAATATCACCGGTGATACGGTTGAGCCATCGATGGAACGATGGGGTTATTGGTGCAGAAAGAAACCGACCGAATTGCGAGACTTTATATACTCGAATCTTATCGATGATTTCTAGTTCAGTCCGCATCTTCCGATTCGCAACTAATACTTCAACCTCCATAACCTTTTTCTGCTGCTGGCAGAGTAGATTGATATGGTTCTCAATCCCACCGCGAATCGGGGGAAAATAATCTTTATATACATGTACTACTTTCATAGATACCGTCCGAAGCCCGAAGTATTAAGTCCTAAGTAAATGTTTTGCTTTTATAACATCCTTTTTAATTTGAACAATTAACTTTGCCGGGGTAGGGAACTTCTTTTCATTGCGTACTCGCGCGATAAAATAAACGGTAATTATTTTACCATAAAGGTTACCATGGTAATTCAATAAATATATTTCTAAGGTAGGTTCTGCATTTTTATAAAAGGTCGGTCGAAACCCAATATTCATTATCCCCTGATATTGTTTCCCAGCCAACTCTACCAAAACCGCATACACGCCGGTCCCGGGGATAACCTCATTTTTCGTCACCAGGTTCGCGGTCGGGAAACCAAGTGCTCTACCTCGCCGGTCACCTTTACCCACTTTACCAATAATATGATGCGGGCGGTCGAGCATTGCCGCAGCATCGTCGACTTTCCCGGCAATAAGCAATTCCCGAATTCGGGTACTGCTGATTGGGATATTACGATTGCATACCGGAGAAACAATGGTTACTCGGAATCCAAGTTGTTTCCCTAATTTCTCTAATAACCGAACATCGCCACTGGCATTTTTACCGAATCCATGGTCATGGCCGACAATAATCTCTTTAATCTGAAAAGATTTATTTAATATCTTAGTTACAAACTCGGTTGCGGTAAGGTTAGCGAACCGTTGAGTAAAATGCTGGTTGATGATTATATCGATACCAAACTCTGCGATGCAATCGATTTTTTCTTTATTCAGTAATAACAATGGAGGGCAAAATGATGGCGATAAGATTTTTAACGGATGCTCTTGAAATGTTAAAACTACCGACTGTGCATTCGGATATTTCTGAGTTTGTGCGATAGTCTTCTGGAGTATTTTCTGATGCCCTATATGGATACCATCGAAAACGCCGACTGTTATAACGGTATTCTTTTGCTTTAATAGCTTAGATACTTTATTAATACTAGATAAGATAATTCCTGCCATAAGATATTATCGGTATATTCGGGATATTGGTAATAATTCGTGATATTCGCGGTTCCACATTCAGTACCGAATATCGAAATTCGGATAATGTTCGGTTACTGGTTGCCAATCAGCCTCGATTTGAGTTACTTTCGACATTCGCGGTCCTTCATGCAATTTAGCTAGATAAGCGTCTAAATTCGGTTTATCGCCTTGTGCAACAACTTCTACATCACCGTTGTATAGGTTTTTAGCGTACCCGGTGATATTCAGTTCCATGGCATACCGTTCAGCGAAAAACCGATATCCAACTCCTTGAACTCGACCATGGATGATAGCTTTAAACTGTTCTATCATAATCTTAAAATTCCGAGCGTTTAATCGTATTAATAAAAGTATTAAGTGATATTTGATTATTATAATATACCAAATAACGGTTGAATTTAATCTCCAATATCTGAACGTGGGGAAAGCAATGCAAAATTGCATACATCCATTGATAGTTTTGCATTGCTAATTGCTAAATTTGAATTGAGTCTTTTGTAGTATACTTGGTCGGGGCGACCGGATTTGAACCGGTGGCCTCATGGTCCCGAACCATGCGCGCTAGCCA
>JBHGBB010000317.1:0-2614 GCA_041946755.1 bacterium
AAAATAATGCTCAGGAAAATCAAAATGACTATATATTCCCTCATATTATCCAAACTCGATATATTCGTTTATATATATTAAAACCGAATTATTTTAGCCGAGATGATAACTTTGTGCGAATAGCCGAAGTGGAAATTTGGGGTACAAAACTACAATCGAATTTTAATCTTATTGCTTCAGTTCAAGCAGCAACCCCAGATACCAATGATGATTTCTCAAATACATATCCTTCGAAGACCTTAAATAATAATAATATCTCTTCATCAAAACCAAAAACACAGACTCCTAAAAATAATATCAACAATCAGACAAAAACTAAATCCAAAGAGAGCACTTCTTCTGGCACCAGTTATACCGATTATTTACTATATGGCGTTATGGGTTTTGGTATCTTAATATCATTGATTGTAATCGGTTCATTATTTCGTTGGGTAATTACTCGACAAAAAGCAAAACAGCAATTAAAACAAAAACAAGAAGCGGAACAAATACGTTTACAAAAGCAACAAGAAGCAGAAAAAGTTAAGCTCGAAAAGCAGCAAGCGGTAGCAGCGAAATTCCAGGAAGCTTTTGATGCTGGCATGAAAGCTATGGAAGAAGGGCGATATGAAGATGCAGCGCAATCATTTTATCAAGCACAAGGATTGAGACCGGATTCTACAGAAGCAAAATCAAAGCTGGTATACTGTAAAAACCTAATGAAGCAAGCAAAAGGTAATGCTGAATAAGTAGCGTAGTTAACTTGTTTCCAATTTGAGAAATAAAAAAAGCCTTCGGATTTACTTCCGAAGGCTTTTTAATTATCAACTTGTTACGGCAATATTACTTCAAGTCTATCCTATCGAAATTAATCTTTTCTTCTGCAGTAAGTGGAACGGAATCCTTAATGATATATGGGGTGACAAAGAGCATCATTTCTGTACGAGAAACGCTAGTTGTTTTGCTCTTGAATAAGTTCCCAAAGAAAGGTAAATCACCTAATACCGGAATTTTATGGTCAGTAACGATTTCATCGTTTTTACGAAGTCCACCAATTACTATCGTTTGCCCATCTTTAATCAATAAAGTTGCTTCTGCTCTCCGCTCATCAATAACAGGTACTGTTGTTAGTGCGGCAGAACTACCAGTAGTTGTATCTCCACCAGCAGTAGCGAAACTTATATCACCGCGATGAGTATATTGCACCGGTACTACCTTCAATAAAACATTTCCATCATCAGTAATCTGTGGGGTAACATTCAAGGTTACGCCTGATTGTTTATCAAAATTAACAGTTCCTGTAAATGTTTTCGTCTGAGCGTCGTAGCTCCAATTTACATAAGGATGCTGTTGTACGATTTTGATAAGAGATTCGGTATTATTTAAAGCTAATATACGGGGATTAGCTAATATTTCAGCGGCATTATTTTCTACAGCTGCTTTTAGATTAGCATTGATATCCCAAGTTGGAGTTAAAATACTGCCAAAAAGAATTCCTCCAGTTAAAGTCCCTGCTTGCCCCATTGATTTAGCACCTGCAGCATAGAGACCACTATCAATAACACTCGTTTTAGTCAGGTTCCAATCAATACCCAGGTCAGTAGTCTTCTCTAAATCGAAATCAACCAAACGAGTTTCAATCATAACCTGTTTAATCTGTTTATCCATTTTTTTAATGAGCGCTTTAGCCCGTTTAATCTCATCCGCAGGACCGCTAACCACTATTGTTCCAGTTCCTGTAATAATCTTGGCATTCATGTCAACCCAAGGTACGATATTGAGATTAGGCATCACGGACTGTATAAATTTAACCATATCTTCTACTTTGCGATAGTTCAATACTATTTGTTCTGATTCTTCTTCTGGCGCTATAGGTGCAGCAACAACTGGTTTTTCTATTTTAACGATTCGAATAACATGCGGGCTGGGTTTCTCATATGCACAATTATGAATAGTTAGAATAGTATCAAGTGCTTCTTTTACGGTTACATCAGCGAGATGAATAGTAACTCTCCCAGTTATTTCGGGTCCGGCAATGATGTTCAATCCGGATTTATCGGCTAAAATCCGGAGGACACTGGGTAATTCTGCTGCCGTAAAATCTAAAGTAACTTTTGTATCTAATCCAGTTGGTTCAGGTTTAGTCTCTACTATCGGAGTAGGTGTAGGAACTGGTTTGGATTCTACTGGTTCTGCTTTAGTAGCAGTTTTACCTTTAATTGCTTTTGTAGGTTTTTTTGCTTCTTTAACTGGTTCAGGTTTACTCGTTTCAACTTTTTCCGGTGTTTTAACTTCTTCTTTTACAGCAGGAGTTGCAGCAGCAGTCTCACCTGAGTTATCAATAGAAATAACTATTGCTTTTTCCTCTTGTTTAATATCAAAAGGTACCCATTTAGTAAGAGTAACTACTGCTCGAACAACCTTCGGTTCTGATTGATATTGGGCGATAGTCATTTTAGTCGCCACACTATCCGATATTAGTTGGGTGGTTTTCGGAGCCCCAATTAATACTGCATCCGCGATATCAACATAGACGATATGATTATATTTATTTGTAGTATAGCCAACTGAATCTCCCGAATAAGGAATAATAATAATTGTTTTACCAGGTTCACTTTTTATTTCGGGTTTTTTG
>JBHGBB010000318.1:0-2597 GCA_041946755.1 bacterium
TCGGCATGGGCCACGTCGACGGATGACGCCACGGCGGCGCTGGACCGGCACTCCACCGTCCTCGACAAGATCCGCCAGAACTATCAGGCCGCCAAGGGTGACGTGAAGGCGTGGTCGGACGAGGTGAAGAAGCAATCCCTCGTCGAATTGCAGGCCGACCAAAACCGGCTGCAGGAATCGCTGAAGAAGTAGTCTCCCGATTAAATATACTCAGCGACCGGCTCCGGTATGGAGTTACCCCGGAATCGTTACCCTTAGCGAGATTGGATATCTCCGGTCTCGGCCGAATGCGGGTATCCCGGCTGGTGCAAGAAGGATACGATACCCCGGCCGCAGTCGCAGAACTCGATTCCGAACCCTTATCGAAACTGGTCTCAAAACCGGTCGCAGAACGCCTGAACTATTATTTTATGCATCGGGATAAACCGGACTTAATCCCAACCGCTATCCCTGCTCATCCCGAATCGGATTATGATACTTTGCATCTATTAGGCATCCCGGTTAAGAAACGTACCGCGCTTTTAATCAATAATCAGGAAATCGCGCTCCCGAACCGGCAATATCAGGTGCTCCTGAAACTCGCGCTCGCAGGATTGAAACCCAGTCGGCAGGAGGCAGTCAGTAGTTTGCAGCAACTAGGAAATACGAAGGATAAACCAAATCGAAAGGATGAAAGGATGAAAGGACGAAAAGATGCAACTGCTTCCTTTCCTCTTAGCGAAGCGGTCATCCCTTCATCCCTCGGGGGTTGTTCTTCGTCCTTGGTCCTTGGTACTTCGTCTTTCCGCGGTAACGCGGCAACTTGGGTTCATCGAGACGAACTCGATGCCCCGGATAATTTCGGCCGGAACATTTCCCGACTCCGATGCTCGTTACGGAAATATCAGAAACGGAAAAAAGAGGCGATTATTGATAACGATCTCATGGGATATTACCGGCTGAACCTGCCGCCGGAACATATCAGAATCGAGTTCGACCGGCTCAGTCAGCATTGGAATAAAGAGTTTGCTGAAATACTTGATAAATCCCAAACTAAAAGCTAACCGCAAAGAGCGCTAAGAAGGCGCAAAGACCGCAAAATAATTTCTTTTCTCTGCGAACTTAGCGGTATAACTTTGCGACCTTTGCGGTTATCTTCTAGAATGTATGAACTGGCTTCTTCATCTAGATATGGACGCATTTTATGCGTCGGTAGAACAGCGGGACCATCCGGAACTGAGAGGGAAACCGGTAATCGTCGGTAACCATCCTAGCGGCCGGGGAGTAGTTTGCGCGGCATCATATCCCGCCCGCAAGTTTGGGTTACATGCTGGGATGCCGCTATCGAGAGCGCATCGGTTATGTCCGCAAGGGATATTTCTCCCGGTCAGAATGGGGGTATATGAAGATGCTTCGATGCAGATTATGGCGATATTAAGGCAATATTCGCCGTTAGTTGAACCGATATCGCTCGATGAAGCGTTCGTCGATCTTACCGGCACCGAGAGATTATTCGGTCCGCCACCTGAAACTGCGAAACAAATCAAATCTAGGGTTAAACAGGAACTGAACCTCACCGCATCGGTTGGGTTAGCGTCGAATAAATTCCTGGCGAAAGTCGCTTCCGACCTCGATAAACCTGATGGGTTGGTGATCTTCTCCCCTGATAAGGAAAAAGAGATTTTATGGACGCTCCCGATCGAAGTTATCTGGGGAGTAGGATATAAAACTGAAGCGAAACTCCAGCAGTTAGGATTCGATACGGTCGGCAGTATCGCTCGCGCACCCCGGAAATATTTTAAAGAACTATTCGGGAAACCGGGAGAAGTTATCCATCAACTCGCCTGCGGAATCGATGACCGGCAAGTCGATCCGAGCTTAAAAGAATATATCAGCGCGCATCGGCCGGGATCGAGAGAACGAACCAATCCCGACCTAAAACTTGCGCAACCGAAATCATGCGGGCATTCGGTAACCTTCGAGAAAGACCATATCGACCGGGCACCGGTATTAGCTACCCTCCTGCATCTATCCGAAAAAGTCGGGTATCGGCTCCGGAAAATGCATCTGGTTGGGACGACGATTACCCTGATTATCCGGTTAGCGGATTTTGCAACATTCCTGCATGCGAAAACCCTGGAGTTCGAAACTAATCAAGGAGACCAGATATACCGCTGCTGTTTAGAATTGCTTCGAGAAGTCCCACCGGATAATAGCCGGGGTAGGATTCAAACCCGGCAACCTACTTCAACCCAGTTTGCTGAACCGATTCGGGCGGTTGGGGTAGCGGTCTCCAACCTTTCTAAAGATAACGAAGAACAGATGCTATTATTCGACCGGTTCCGAGAGAAAGGGCAGCGGATATATCATGCGATCGATAAACTCAACGAGAAGTTCGGCACCCATTCGGTCTGCCGGGCGAGTACCAGCCGACCGGAAAAAACCGTTTATATATGGAATTGACTCGCCGATAGGCGAGCAATCTGAAATGAATAGCCCCTATCTTCAGATAGGGGAACATAATTCAATATCTTTTTATGGCTTTAGCCCGCCTAATGCGGGTTAAAACCCTATTTTTTTTATTATTTATTCCCCGAGTTAAAACTCGGGGCTATTCA
>JBHGBB010000319.1:0-2592 GCA_041946755.1 bacterium
AGAAATATCACCATTACAGGTTTTAGCGGAATATCCACCGATTTCTCCATCAGTTCCATTTTGCGGTGTAGGACCGGAAAATCCTCCCGAACCACCGTTTCCATTATAAGTCCCATCTCCATTACCACCTTGGCCGCCAATATCATAAACCGGTGTTTCTCCATAAAAACTTCCATAATCGCTAACTCCACCTGTACCGGGATTAGCCGGGGTTGTCCAATTATGTGTTCCACCACCACCGCCACCGCCGGTATACCCGCATCCGGAAGCATCGAGAACCCCGGCAATATCGATATTATTTGCATGCAAATTGAGCTGGCCCTTATCAGGATTGGTTCCATCGTAGGGATATAGTTTCACCGTGCAATTTGATGGAATAGAAAATGAGCCGATATCAGTATGCCCACCCCAGATACGGTCGCCGTTCGCGAGGGTCAGATGCGCCCCGGCATGGTTTTGCGGAGGATAATCGGTAGCATAAGAGAAACTTGATAGAATTAAAATGAGTACCATTACGATTAAGGAGTAATGAAAAGATGCGAGCCGGAAAGTAGTATACATTGTTTACCTCCGAATAGAAATAAGGATATAATTTGATGTCGACTTTAATTATATCGCCATACCCTAACAATGTCAATTAAGATAAAAATATAAAAAGGGCTTGTTTTTTAAATATAAATTGAGATAAGATTATCAGGTTGATTTTAAAACTCAAGGTTGGATTTTATAGCGATGAATCAGATTTAAGGTTAGGGATTCATGATGCAGATAACTTCGTTTAATGATATTGTTAAAGTATTAAAATCGCAGACCGTTCCGATAACCGTAGTCGTAGCACCTGCCCAAGATGAACTCTCGATGCATGCGGTAGAATATACTTACCGGCAATTAGGCGGCAATATCGTCGATATCATTCTGGTCGGAGATAAAGAAGAAGTAATCAAACTTATCGACCGGGATAACCTCTCTCCGTTTCTCAAAGATAAAATTATCGAGGTTAAAGATAAAGATGAAACCATGTATATCGCGATGCAATTAATTCGCGATGGGAAAGCGCAAATTTTAGCGAAAGGGAAAATCACTTCCGACCAGTTGATGCATTATGTGCTCGATGAAACCCGGGGGTTGCGCAAATCCGGGAATGTGATCAGCCATATTCGGGTGTTCGAAACCCCGAATGGTATGATGCTCATGAGCGATGGCGGGATTATTATCCAGCCATCTCCATCGGTGAAACAGAAAATATATAATAACGCTATTGAAGTAGCGGTGCGGTTAGGGATGGAACTAAGGCCGGCAGAACTCAGCGGGACCTATACTTTAGCGCAAGCGATGCGGGATAAATCTAATATCCTAATTATGCCGTGGATAACTCCGGGTAATATCGTTTATAAAGCGGTGATTCATGGTATCCCCTGGCAACTGACCTATGAAAAAAGCATAGCTGATTTTGATGCTGGGCTGATTCATATTTTCCGGAAATTGAAAGATAACCAGACCTTCGGATATCTTCTGATCGCGGCGGCAAAAGACCCGGCTGACTACATTAATAAAAAAGCGGTTCTAGACCGAACCATTCTTGCAGCGAGACAGTTAGGGCTCGGGAACTCAGGGAAAATCAAAATTGGATTACTCGAGTTTACTGAACAGATACTATTAACAGTCCCTTCGATACAGGATAGTGTTAAGTTGGTAGAAGAATATAAAACCAGTTCGGAAGTGGTGGTTGAAGGGCCGATGGCATATGATATTATTAATTCAGCGGAAGCGGCTAAAATTAAAAAGTTTATGGAGAATAGAAGTCAGGTTGCCGGCGACCCGGATATTATCTTCTGTCCGGATATTGATAGCGCGCAGTTTTTAACTGAAGTATATCAGAATTTCGATAAATGGCAGTTACCCTGGGTCGCGGGAGATATTGCGGTCGGCGCGACGAGTATCGTTCTGATTCCATCCCGGTCGGATGCGGAACAGCATAAGTTCCATTCTCTGATCACTGCATTCTATTTGAATGTCTCTGGAGTGCGGTAGCCCCGCACCCGATTTTTGATTTCGGAATTCGGATTTCGGAATCAAAACAAAATAAAAACTAACCGCAAAGAGCGCCAAGTTCTCGCTAAGACCGCAGAGAAAATCTTAGCGTACTTTGCGCCTTCTTTGCGTTCTCTGCGGTTAAACTCTTTTATTTAATTTCAATCCGCAATCCGCAATCAAAAATCCGCAATTAATTGAGCGATTGCCCGAGTTTATAGCCTAGCCAGATACCGGCGATACCTCCAAGAAACGAAAATAAAAACGACCACCAGGATAAAAAATCTGCACCCCAGAGTTCAGGAATCAATCCTCCGATAAACGAACCGACAAATAACCCTAACCAAACGAATTTCTTGGTCATAAATGCAGTCTTAAGTCCGTAGTCCAAAGTCCGAAGTTAAAATCTTTAGACTTAAGATTTAGTGGATTTATTTATAATGACCTGTTAAAGTGTCTAAACTTCCTTAGATTATTATACCCCTAGATACCCCAATTCAAATAGTATCAAATTTGTTATTGGTAGGGAGTATAACCCGAATTGGTTGGACCAATTCGGGT
>JBHGBB010000032.1:0-23698 GCA_041946755.1 bacterium
AGGTATAACCCGAATTGGTCCGACCAATTCGGGTTATACTCCGGAACCGTTCCATATATGAAACAGGGAAATACCGATATTAAGCATTTGACATATATTCATTCATTAGGAATACTAATACAATTTTTTTAAAATACATTATTAAGAAAATCATCTTGACTATAAATCAAAAAAGTGCTATTGTTAAGGCATAAATATACATATAACAACATATAGAAATTAAAAAAATATAAATAATATAAAAGATCATTGATAAAGGTTATATTTATTAAAAAATAAATTATAAAATGAAACCTTTTAAATATATATTAAAAAGATTATTCAATAAAAGACATTCATATGTGATGAATAAAGAAGATCTAAAAATATTTATCTCTTCGAATAATCTTGAACTTATATGCGATAATTGTCATAAGGTATTAACGATTGAAGACATTGCTAAAATTTATTTTAAAGATAAGCAACTAAAGATTTATTGCAATAGTTGCGAAGAATAATAAAATGGATTTCGATATAACAAAACAGTTACCAGGTATCGGTATTGGCATTGGAACGACTTTCCTAATAATAATATTTGTTATTTTGAATTTTGATAAGGTCCAATTATTTTGCGGTTTTATTTTAAGGTCGTTGTCTTTTATAAATTATTTTAATAGGAAAAGTTACACTTTATTTATTCAGGGAAAAATAAATGACATTTGTAGTATTATCTCACCAGAATTGTTTGATAAATCATTGAAGATAAAATGGATAAGTAAGGAGCAGATGGAAAAAATATATTCAACAACTGACACTGATGGAATTACCGTACATATAGTGGATGAAAAAAATCCGAATAAGAATATTGCCAATATAGTACAAGAGTTTGTATCATCATCTTTTATCCCTAATCTAAGAAATGCTTTAGATAATACATATATTAAGGCCAATGAAAAATTTATTGTAAACAAAATTATAAAAAAGCATAAAGATAGTGCTTTATCAGTTTACTATGATGAATGTTTAAAAAGCACAGAAAGCCCTATAGAAAAAGAGTTAATGAAGAAATTTTATAATTTAGATAGAAAAGCTTATTATTTCCCTTGTTATATCAGCACTTTGTCTTATGTAGACAGTAAAAACGATGAGAATATTCATGATTAGAAGACAAAAGAAGAAGTAGATAACTTTACAAAATACTTATATGATATTGCTGTTAGACCATCTGGAGAAGAAACAGAATTGACATTTAATGGGTCGTTATTTAAAGTATCTGTGATCCTCGTTGCTAAGAAGGAAACGATGGATATCGCTGGTTTACAACCCCATTTGGAAAGAATACTACTTGTAATGAAACAAGGCATTGATAGAATATTCTTAATGGGATTAGGCCGTGAGAATGTAATTAATATTAAAAGACTAAATAATCAATTAAGTAAACATAAATATTTAAACAAAATAGCTGAGAATCAGTATATTATCAATGATCAGTCAGGTAGCCAATATATTCTTCAAATGACTATTTATGAAAACTACTATTATAAAACCCTTGAATATGAAAAAGCGCAGAATGATGAAATAATTGAATTACTAAACACTCATGTTCCAGAAATTGCAGATGGTTCTATTGAAATCCTTGAAGTAGCACGTGTTAAAAATATTATATCAAAAATATTATTAAAAACAGATATTAAACATATTAATTCTGTAGCCTGTTGCGTAGGTAAAAATCATGAGAGAATAAATAATATGGAATCAAAATTAGTTGGCGAAACATTATTTTTCATTGAGTATTCAGATGATATAAAGACTATGATTCGTAATGCATTATCTCCTTTTAAAACTGATTGGATAAAAGATGTAAGAATTACATCACAATTAAAAACAGCATATGTATTTGTAGATGATGACAAAATCGCATTGGCAATTGGTAAATTAGGTCTAAATGTTAAACTGGCTGAACAATTGATAGGTTGGAAAATTTATATAAAGAAAAGTTCTTTGATGAATGCATAATACATATTATTTATTTTAATATTCTTATAAAGTGATTTAGTAAATGTTATGATATTTATGAAATATAATATTTAATGTGGTTCATCACTGCTACCTTCAAATGAAATTAGAGTATTATTCAAGTTTCCATATCTCATCACAATACTAATCAGATTGATAAGAAGAAGAAACTTACCTGATACAATTATCAACTTGCACCCATAATTCAATTTTCAGTATAATCTTTTTCAATTGCCACGAAGACACTAATACCACTAAGATTCACAAAGATAATATTTCTATAGTAATTTAGTGTCTCTTGGTGCCTTGGAGCCTTGGTGGCAGAATATTTTATACTATGATTGAAGTAAACAATCTAACCCGATATTATGGGAATTTAGCCGCAATCCGGGAAGTGAGTTTTAAAGTCCAGCAAGGGGAAATATTAGGTTTCCTAGGTCCCAACGCAGCCGGAAAAACCACGACTATGCGCATCCTAACCGGTTTCCTCCCCGCAAACAGCGGCACTGCACAGATTGCCGGATTCGATATTGCTACCCAGAGTTTAGAAGCCCGGAAACGGATTGGATATCTTCCCGAAAATGCACCGCTATATCCGGATATGACCGTTTCAGATTATCTCTGGTTCCAATCGAAAATAAAAGGAGTTCCGAAAAAAGACCGGGCTGACCGGATAGAAGATACCATTAAAAGCTGTTATATCTCCGAGGTTCGGCATAAACTGATTCGGAAGTTATCGAAAGGATACCGGCAGCGGGTAGGATTAGCGCAAGCGATTATCCATAATCCACCGGTATTGATTCTGGATGAACCAACGATCGGGTTAGACCCGATCGCGATTCGGGAAACCCGGGATTTGATTAAAAGTTTTGCCGGGAAACATACCGTTATTTTGAGTACCCATATTTTACCGGAAGTGAGTATGACCTGTTCCCGGGTAGTGATTATTAATAACGGCCAGGTGGTAGCCGAAGATACCCCGGAGAATCTAACTGCTCAACTCCGCAGGGCGCAACGGTTCTATATTGAAATCAAAAAACCGGCATCAGATTTGGCTGATACTATAAAGAGGATTAAGGGAGTTATTAGTGTAACTAAAGAAACTGAACTCCAGTATCTTATCGAAAGTGAGATGAATCTTGATGTTCGGGATGAAGTCGCGGTAGCCATTGTTAGTCGTGGTTTAGGGTTACTCGAACTCCGGCCGATCCGGATGACGCTGGAAGATGTGTTCGTGCAATTGACAACTAACGAAGAAGCAGACCAACAGAATAACGAAAAAACCTAAAAACGGAAAAACAATAATTATTTTAGTATTTTGGTTTTTTAGTCTTTCGGTTTTTCGGTAAATAAGATGAAAAACATTTTTTTTATTGCTCAACGGGAAGTTAAATCCTATTTCAGTTCGCCGGTAGCCTATGTGCTTATCGCCGCATTTCTCCTGGTCAGCGGATTCCTCTATATCTTGATACTAAATTATAACCGGGAAGCGGAACTAGGAACCCTGTTTCATAATATGGCGATAATTCTCCTGCTATTAAGTCCGGTAATCACCATGCGACTGATTGCTGAAGAGCGCAGAACCGGTACTGTCGAACTCCTCTTAACCGCGCCGATTACTGATATCGAAATGATAGTCGGAAAATATTTCGGGGCAGTATTCGTTTATCTAATAATGTTGATCTTAACCTTCCATTTCCCATTATTCTTGTTTATATTCGGGAATCCGGATAAAGGGCCGATTATTTCAGGATATTTAGGTTTATTTCTCATGGGCAGCTGTTTTCTAGCAGTCGGTGTTTTCGGATCATCTTTCGCTAGAAACCAGATAGTAGCGGCAGTGGCCGGGTTCGGAATGCTTCTGATCTTATGGTTATTCGGCGCTACTGCTCAGATATTCAGCGGTTCTATCGGTGCCATCGCCCAATATCTATCAATCTATGAACATTTTAATAATTTCACCCGGGGAATTATCGATACCCAGGATATTATTTTCTATATCTCGTTTATCATTATCGCCTTATTTTTAGCAGTTAAAGTTATCCAGAATAAGAAATGGAAGTAACTAAGTAATGTCAAATATCAAAGCCTAAATGTCAAATCAAGCTCAAATGTCAAATTCCCAATATCAATCTAATCTATCTTGATTGGGTATGATATTTGATATTGGGCATTGGACATTCATTTGTCCGCCTTAGGCGGGTTGGATTTGGACATTTGACATTAAACAATATGATTAATAAACTCATTCCCATTATCGGATTAATAGGAGTAATAAACCTAGTGATATGTCTGGGTATATTACTGGTCATTCCTTCATTCCCGGTATGGCTGAAGATAGCGGTTAGTATCAGTACCGCGCTAACCATAATCTATATCGGCTACTATTGGGAAAAGGTTAGCCAGTGGTTAACCAGCACCCAACTTCGTGCAGGTACTAACACTACCATATTTATTCTGGCAATCGTAGTTATCCTCGGTTTCTTGAATTATCTTGGAGTCCGGCATCATAAACAATTCGATCTGACTAAAAATAAATTATTTACTTTATCTGAGCAAACTAAAAAAATCGTTCGGGGTATTAACCAACCGGTTTCAATTACTGCTTACTATCGGCAAATTAATCCAGAATATGGAACAGTTAAAACTTTGCTAGACCAGTATACCGCAATAAATCCGAAAATGCAGGTTAAATTCGTTGATTTCCAAGTCGACCCGAGAAAAGCGCTCGCTGATGGCGTGCGATATGATGGGACTACGATACTCGATTATAACGGTAAAAAAGAACGGGTTACCGGGAAAGAAGAGCGGGATTTTACCAGCGCTTTGCTGAAACTAACGAAACTCGGTAAAAATAAGGTCTATTTCATTTCTGGACATGGAGAACATGATCTCAATGGAAATGATGAACAGGGATATAGCCAATTGAAAGCAGCGATCGCGAATGAAAATTATTTGATAGATGGTTTATCACTCGCTCAATTAACTACGATGCCGGGAGATGCAACCGTGCTCCTTATCGGCGGTCCGAAAAAAGAAATGTTACCGCATGAAGTACAGCTTATTTCAGCATATTTGAAATCGGGCGGGAAAGCGATGATTCTACTCGATCCGGCTCCTGCAGGCAGTTCTCTTGCTCCGGTTATAGATGAGTGGAAAGTCAAAGCTGATTTAGATGTAGTAATCGATTTAGCGAGTTATGCATTTCCAAACATCGCTATTCCTGCGGTGAAAGAATATCCCTGGCATGAAATTACCCGGTCATTAGAACGATTGAGTACGGTCTATCCGTTAGCCCGGTCGATTAGTATTGATACTACCTTACCAGAAGGATTAACCATAGCTTCGTTAGTCAAATCCAGCGATGAGAGTTGGGGTGTTACCGATACTAAACGGGATAAAATCGACCGAACAAAAGATAAACCAGGACCATTGAATCTGGCGGTAACTATTTCTCAGAAAGTGGCTGGAGTAGATACTACTATCGCTATCCCGGAAACAAGAATAGTAATATTCGGTGATTCCGATTTCGTTACCAACGCGTTCCTAGAAACGCTCGGGAATAGAGATATCCTGATGAATTCACTCGCTTGGTTGGTAGAACAGCCGGAATTGGTCGGAGTCCGCGCCAAAGAACCGGAACAACGCCAGATTATGTTCATCGGTTACCAATGGCGATTGATCGCGTTCACCAGTTTATTATTCTTACCATTTATCATATTTATCACCGGTATCTTAGTCTGGTGGAAAAGAAGATAAGACAGTCTGAAGTCCGAAGTCTATAGTCCTAAGAAAAATATCTTTTTCTTCGGACGTAGGACTTATCACTCAGGACTGCAGTTACTATGAGCCGACCGTTGGTCGTTCTCACCTTATGCATAATTAGCGGAATCATTTTCGGGCATTATCTTACCTTACCCATAACAATATTAATCATATCCAGTTTGATCTGTTTATTAATCACCGCTATCCTATTTTTGCAGCAAAAAGATATCTCCATATTGCTCCTTTTCTTATCATTGATATCAGGTATTATTCTTATCGAACAGTATGAATCGAAACAACAAAGATTATTGGTCCAAATCGAAACTATCGCGCAGGCATCTCCACTTGCATTGACCGGTAGAGTAGTAGATAGCTCAATTCAAGGTAACAGTTGGGTAACTGTAACTCTGGATGAAATCCGATTTGCATATCAAGGGACTTGGCATGATTTCCCGGGGAAGATATTATTGAATTATTCTGGCGGGTCGACTAATCCAGTATACTATTTTGGAGACCGTATCCGGAGCTATGGACTTCTGAACCTTGCGCCAGAGCCATCGAATCCGGATGAGTTCGATTATCGCCACTATTTATTGCAAAATAAGATTTATGGAATATTCTATTGCTGGCAAACAGCTGATATTCAAGCATATCAGGTTCAGCATCGAACCATACCTGAACATATGTTGCGGTTTGCATCGAAAATAAAACATTATTTTGTTACTATTAATTCTGCTAGTCTTCCTACAATGCATGCCGCTTTACTCAATGGTATTGTTCTTGGTGAGAAATCAGAGTTGACTGACGATATTAGAGATGCATTCATCCGCTGCGGTATATTCCATATCTTAGTAGTTAGCGGCAGTAATGTAATGTTGGTAGCATTTATCGTCTATGTATTTTTAAAAGTCTTTCGCGTTAAGCGGAGAATCGCGGCGCTCTGTTCTATCCCTTTAATCATTCTCTATGGGATGGTTGCTGGATATCAATCGCCGGTATCAAGAGCAACCATTATGTCCATCATGGTTTTACTCGGTATCGCATTCAAACAAGATGACCAGATCATTAATAACATCGGTATCGCTGCCTTGATTGCGGTGCTATTTAATCCTGCCGATATCTTTAGTGCTAGTTTCCAACTATCATTTTTTACTATCTTGGGCATCGTACTCATCTATCCAATACTAGATTCATGGTATCCTTTTCCAAAACGATTCCGGTTTATACAAGTACTATTATATGGGACTATCGCATCATTAATCGGTATCCTACCGTTATCAGCATACTATTTCAATATCATCTCATTTATCTCACCGATTACCAATCTGATTGCGGGACCGATAGTTTCGATCATCCTTCCAGCCGGTTTTGTTTCCGGATTTATCTATCCCATATCTCCTTCTATTACCCAATTGATTGCCAATACCAATTGGTTATTCTTAACCATCTTAATTAATTCAGTCCAGTTTCTCTATTATATTCCCGGGAGCTATATCTATGTCGGTAAACCGGCATTAGGGCTAGTCGCGGTATATTATCTATTTCTCTTAGGGTTTATTTATACATTCTATCCAATAAATTCGGCACCGAATTTTAGGTTACGAAAAAAATGGTTGTTTGCAACAGTTTCAGGTATCCTCATATACTTTTTTCTAACGTCATTCCAGCTTGGAAATAAGACAATAACCATGACATTTATCAATGTCGGGCAGGGGGATAGCGCCTTTATCCAATTTCCGAATAATAGAAACTTATTAATTGACGGTGGCGATTATTCCGCCGGGAAACGAATTCTAGTTCCATATCTTAGACGCCTAGGGATTAATCGGATCGATACCGTTATCTTAACTCATCCGCATAATGACCATGTCGGTGGGTTGGTTCATATCCTTGATAATTTTGATGTAGGTAAAGTCATTGATGGTAAACAAGCACAATTTGACCCGGAATATTACCCTGAATTCTGTTCACTCATTCAACAGAAGCATATTGAATGGAAACAAGCTAATCAAGGAGAATATCTCGATATATTCAGCAGCGCTACAGTAAGATTTATTCATCCAGTATTAAAAGAACTCACAAAAAATAGTATAGGCGAACAAAGATATTCATCCAGTGAAATCAACAACAACTCTATCGTACTCCAATTAATCTATGGTAGAGTAACCGCATTATTTGCCGGTGATATAGAGCAGGAAACTGAAAAGAAATTAGTCCAAGAGGCTATCCCATTAGGTGCAATGATATTGAAAGTTCCGCACCATGGTTCTGCAGTATCAAGTGAAATCTCGTTTCTGCAAAATGTTCATCCACAGGTTGCGATTATTTCTGTTGGTAAGAGGAATACGTTCAATCTACCGTCGCCGAGAACTATATCAAAACTAAATCAGCTGCAATCGCAGATATATCGTACTGATGAAGATGGTGCGGTTGTAATTCAGAGTGATGGAATTAGTGTTAAATTAACTAAGTATAAGAACCATACCAAATAAATTATGCGGCGATTCAAAGTACCAGATAGTATCTTAGTCTTTTTCTTGTTTTTCTCGGTCTATTTATTACTCTTCGGTAGGGCGCAGGAATATTCTTATGCTGATGGTTCTTTGATGTTTAATGTAACGAAAAGTATTGTTGAAGATGGCAGTTTCAAATCCCGGGTCCCGGGATATTATCGCGGGGATGTATATTTAGCATATTCAAAATACGGGCTGGGTTTTTCCGTCATAACAGTGCCGTTTTATCTGGTAACAAAATGCTTGGCAAATCTGATTGAGCCACAAGCGATAGATATTATTACCCGGTTCGCACCGATGCTGGCGAATGTGTTTATTACTGCGGTGACTTGCGTGGTCTTATTTTTATTTGCTTTCCGATTATTCCGAAAAAGATATATTGCATTTTTCATAGCCTTACTTTATGGATTTGCAACACTCGCCTGGCCTTATTCCCGGTATGATTTTTCTGAACCATTAACCGGACTGTGTCTTCTGTTAGCTATCTATACCTTAGTTCTATACCAACAAACAAAAAAGATATTTTGGCTTACTTTAAGTAGCATTGCGATTAGCTATGCCATATTCACACGCATTATAGAACTGGTTATTGTTTTACCATGGTTATTATTTCTTATCTGGTACCTTAAGAAAGACAGGATACCGGCGAATCTAAAGCTGATATCAAGTATTCTGGTACCTTTTATCATCACTATCCTACTCTTCTTTTGGTATAATTACTATCGGTTCGGAAATATACTTGTCACCGGATATGAAGAAGATATTTACCGGTCGAGAGCGTTTCTAAACTCTTTTATGATCGGCATTTATGGATTATTATTCAGTCCGGGGAAAGGGATATTTTGGTATAGTCCCCCGATATTATTATCGGTGTTTGCCTATATCTTTTTCTGGAACCAGAACCGGCCATTAAGCTTATTATGTTTAGTCATTATCCTATTACATATCCTGATATATTCAAGTTGGTATGCCTGGGAAGGCGGCTGGTGTTGGGGACCGCGAAATTTAGTACCGATAATCCCGATATTGATTCTCCCGATTGGATATTTGCTTAAAAAAAATAAATGGGTA
This sequence comes from bacterium, assembly GCA_041946755.1. Taxonomy (GTDB): domain Bacteria; phylum UBP4; class UBA4092; order JAOAEQ01; family JAOAEQ01; genus JBHGBB01. The sequence continues at coordinate 9,345 of JBHGBB010000032.1, forward strand.
TTATATCCGGCAATTGGATTATTATTCTGCGGGATAGTTATCCAGTTTCTGGGAATATCGTATCCGTTTAATATTTATATTCAGTCGATGATTGATAGAGGGGTATCGTTTCAAGACTTATTATTCAATCGGAGCTATAATCCGATCAGTGCTAATTTACTGTTAGTAGTAGCATTACCGATAGAACGGATGGATTTTGCTTTAATCCCATTGCTCTCCAGTACTTATAAACATTTAGTCGTGGTAATTACGTTAATTCTCTGTTTTATCTCGGGAGCGAATGGGATTATATTAGTAAAACGGTCGTTAGAAATCGATCAAGCCAACCATGAAATCTAAACTCTATTTGATTATTATATCAGCGATAATCGGATTATGCATTTTCCTGCGATTTTGGAATCTAGAACAGAATCCGCTTTGGTATAGCGATGAATGCGTCTATCTCATGGTAACCCGGAATCTAATGCATTTGAATCTCCAGTTTGAAGCACTCAACTGGACCTTTTTCTCAGCCTATTTACCGCAACCGCCGTTATTCTTCATATTAAATTCAATTCCATTATCGGTGATTAACCATGGAATTCTTGCGTTACGTATTGTTGCAGCACTCATGGGTATTGGTACCACATTCCTCCTCTATCTTCTGGGTAAAGAAATTAACGATAAACGAACCGGACTCTGGGCAAGTTTTCTATTCACCATTTATCCGCGAGCGATAGTATATACTCGTTGGGCATTCCCTTATGAACATGGGATGTTTTGGATATTACTTTCCCTTTATTTCTGTATTAAATATAAGAATACCAGATCGATAAAGTTTTTATATTTTGCCGGGATTGCTACTGCATTAGCGCTGCTGACCATATATTATGCATTCGAATTAGTAATAATACTACTTGCAATAATGCTGTTTTTAAAAGTTGATTGGAAACGAATCATTGTGGTGATGAGTATTTCAGTTATACCCTTGGTGATATTATTGTTGCTTATGTTCATGCTAGACCAACATGCGATCTTATTCGATCTTAGGTCATTATTTTGGCGTAGTTCATCTGAACTCGCGCCAAAACATAGTCTTTGGTCACTCTTGCTTGGATATAAGCATCTCTGGTTTTTAGATGTATTTATGTTCTTTGGAATCACCGGATTATTTTTCTCCAAACGGGAATATCAGCCCTATTTATGGGTATCGTTCTTCTGTTTAAGTATGCTGCCTATTGCACGGCAAGGGATTTATTTATCGATATTTTTCTATCCGCTTATGATATGCTTACCTATCATTTTTCTTGGTTTGGGGAGTTTTATTGTGGTTATCCTGGATAAATGTGTTATGGGTATTGATCGGGTTATGAATAAAACCACCGCTTTTTCTCTAGGCACCAAACAGTTTATCCGGTTGGTTCCTTTGATATTAATGATAATTTTAGTAATGCCGAGAGTAATTGTTGATATTCGGGGTGTATTGAATGTTGCATCTGGAAGAACCAACCGTTTTGCCAACCGGAATATAAAAGATACTATTGCGGTATCTGAATTCTTAAATCGTAATACACAAGTTACCGATTTAGTTATTGCACCACCGACTGTATATCAGTTTCTTGGATGTCATTATGTTAGTCTATTGCAATCGATAGCATATCTAGGAAAATCCGTTGAGTTTTATCCGGCTGACATACCACAATATCGGTTCAAATACCCATGCAGTTATATCTGGGCTAAATATCTGGTTATTGCCGATGTCGACCGTTACGATACCTTAAAGAAACCGATGGTTAAAGAAATCTGGTTGAAGATACAGAATGATCAATGGCAGAAAGTGTTTGAACAAGGTGAGTTTGAAGTCTATATTAATCCACTGTACAAAGAATAATGTCAAAGTTCAAAGTTCAAATCAAGCTCCAATGTCAAAGCTTAAAAAATCATTTTGTAGTTAAGTTCATTTACCGTTGAATTAATTAAAATTGATTTGACATTGGGATTAAAATAGTTTATCTATGAAGAAACATTTTCTTATTAATCGTATAGAACTGCTACTTTTTCTCCTACTGCTCATTGCTTATAGTTACGTCTGGCATAAACCGAGTTGGAACGATTTAGGTCGCTATGACCTGATTATGGCAATTGTCGACCAGGGAACGGTTAGTATCGATGCTTATGAACAGAATACCGGTGATAAAGCCATATTTAATGGCCATTTCTATTCGGATAAAGGGCCGGCCCCGGCATTGCTCGGAGTCCCAATATATTGGATACTCAACCAATTCCAGGCACTATTCGGATTAACGCAAATTGAGCATATGGTAAGTTTACTCATCTGGTTCACGAAATATATCATCATCCGCATCCTAGTTATTTCGCTGCCTTCAGCAATATTGGGTGTTATTTTATATCGGTTACTAAACCTGGTTATGGAAGATAAAAAATATGCACTTATTCTGACTATTGCATATAGTCTCGGTACTATGGCGTTTCCTTATTCAACCTTATTCTATGGCCATCAGCTGGCAGCGGCGTTTATATTCTTTTCATTTTATCTGCTTTATCAATTGAAGCGGAAGCCGGCTGCAATCGAAATAATATCGAGATCAAAATCCGCTTTCTTTTCTGGATTATTTCTCGGATTAGCAGTAATGACTGAATATCCGGTGGTTCTATTAGCAGTAGTAATAACCATCTATGCAATATTGATTTTCAATACCCAGAAGAAGTTTGCGAAACCATTTGTCTATTACTGTATCGGTTGCGGTATCCCGTTAATCATTCTTTTATATTATAACTCCCTTTGTTCCGGGAACCCGTTCCAATTCGGGTATTTCCAAGTTGCCGGGGAACAGTTTCGACAGGAGATGGCGAAAGGGATTGTCGGCATAACGTATCCGAAGTTGGATGCGTTGTTCGGGATAACCTTCAGTCCCTATCGGGGCTTATTTATGATTAATCCGATTCTACTCCTAGCATTTCCCGGATTCTATTATTTCTATAAAAACAAAGGATATCGACCGGAATTCTGGATTTGTATTATTGCAGTTATTCTCTTTTTTTTATTTAATGCTTCTTATTATATGTGGTGGGGTGGGTGGACAATAGGACCGCGGCATCTAATTCCCATAATCCCATTTCTGATTATTCCAATCGCATTTATTCCATTTAAGAAGATGATAAATAAATATCTGCTTAGTATTTTAATTACCTGTTCGATCTTATTTATGTTTATCGGAACCATGATCGACCCTCAGGTGCCGGATGATATCCGCCGGTTATCCTGGAGTCCGATATTTGGATATTCTTTACCTCAGCTTCTTGCCGGGAATGTATATGCCAACCTCGGTACTATGTTAGGGTTAATTGGACTAACCAGTGTTTTACCGCTTTTATTAGTCATTATTATCAGCATTTATTATCTTTATTTCCTCCAAAAAAAGTCATAAATAATGATTATTATTATTGGGAGTATGGTGAAGGTTGCTTAAAGCAACCTTCACCATACTCCGTAATCATAACATTAATTTTACTTAACGTAAGTGATTGATTCGTATAAGATTAGGTATAAAATCGGGAGAATTCAAGGGAAAAACGTAAAAATCAAAAAAAATCGGGGTATCTAGGAGATTAGACACCCCGGTTTATATCGAATTACTTGCACCTATTTCTTAATACCAAGGATGGTTTCGAACTGGTCGGCATGACCTTCTTCATCAGATAGGATTTTCTCAAACATTAATCGGGTGGTAGAATCGCCCAACTTATCTGCAAGTTTGATAATCTCGCGATACATTTCAATCGCTTCTTCTTCCGCTTTCAAATCCGCGGTAACCATTTCTTTCAGCGATCCCCCGACAAAAATTGGGGTAGGTTTGGTGGTCGGGGTTCCCCCAAGATAGAATAACCGTTCGGCAATCGATTCCGCATGTTTCATTTCTTCTATCGCGACATCTTCAAACACATCTTTTATTTCCGGACTCTCCATTCCAATCGCCATAACATGCTGCCACATATATTGAATTGAAACCCCAATTTCGCGTGCAATCGCTTTATTCAACCATTCTAGCAACTCTTTTTTATCTGCTGCCATATATCTTCCTCCTAAATAATGAAATAAGTATCTTAATTCAGGTTACCAAGAAACCAGTAAATTCGTCAAGTACTTTATTCACCAATCACTTTGATAACAACCCGTTTCTTCCGTTGTCCATCAAATTCGGCATAATATATTTGTTGCCATGGACCAAGGTCTAGTTCGCCATTAGTTACCGGCACTATTACCTGATGATGAACTAAAATACTTTTCAAATGAGCATCGCCATTCGTTTCCCCGGTTCGATGATGCCGATATTCCGGTCCTTCAGGCGCTAGTTCCTGCAACCAATCATCGATATCGGCAATCAATCCGGACTCTGCATCATTGACATATACTCCAGCAGTGATATGCATTGCTGAAACTAAAATGAATCCTTCTTTAACCCCACTTTTCTTAAGTATCTTGTTAACTTCGGCCGTGATATTGATATATTCCCGTTTTTTAGAGGTGTTGAACCAAAGGTATTCAGTAGTCGATTGCATATAAATCTCTTGATATATTTAATATAACATTAATAAAATCAATAGTATCTATTATTTTCCATCCGGAAAACAATCGGGGTTTCAGCTTGATTTTTCGAGTTTACTATGCTATAATAAATATATACAAGCAATAATTATATTTGTCCTAACGGGCTGGAAATGGGACTTAGTTCCTGTTTCCGGCCTTTCTTTTTTAGTAAGATTACTGTGATTCATTTACCCGATTACTGCGATGATAAAACTATTTTAATTCTCTTAATAACAGTCGTCTTACCCATTACATGCAATAATTCATAGATTCCCGGTCCAACCGTTTTTCCGGTTAATGCAACGCGGGTAGGGTGAACTAATTTCCCGAGTTTAATCCCTTTTTCAGTGGTTATCTTGCCAAAAAGCTGTTCAATCGTTTCAAGAGTATAAGGTTCTAACGGTTCCAACTCCTTAACCAAGATAGTTAATAATTCTTTCGACTCTTCTGCCTCCAGATGTTTTTTCGCTGCTTCCGGTTCGATAGTAATTCGGTCGGCAAGATAATAATCGAAATTATTAGCGATATCTCGAGTTGTTCTCGCTCGCTGCCGTTCTAGTTCCAATACTAAATCAAACCAGGTTTTATCTAATTTATCTGGTGCATACCCTTTTTCTTTCAACATCGGGGAGATTAATTCTGCTAATCGTGATAATGGTACTTGCCGGAGATAAGTGCTATTCATCCAGGTCAGTTTATTATGATCGAAAACCGCCGGATTCTTGGAGACCTTATCTAACGAGAATTTTTCGATTAATTCTGATTTTGAGAAGACCTCGGTTTTATCATCATATGCCCAACCGAGTAATGCGAGGTAATTCATCAAAGCCTCCGGTAGAAATCCCTGATCCCGGAATTCGAGAACGGAAGTTGCGCCATGCCGTTTACTGAGTTTGGTTTTATCCGGAGCAAGGATTACCGAAACATGAGCGAATTCCGGTGCCGGCTGCCCGAATGCCTGATATAACATCATCTGTTTAGGGGTATTCGAGAGATGCTCTTCCCCGCGAATAACATGAGTCAGTTTCATTTCAATATCATCAACCACTACGGTTAGGTTATATATTGGTGAGCCATCCGACCGCTGAATAATGAAATCGTCTAGCACCCGATTGTCAAAAGTAACTAAACCGCGAACTAAATCGTTTACTTCAGTGAATCCTTCCAGTTTCCGGAATCGAACCGCAGCTTTTTCGCCGTTTGCTATACGATTCAATGCTTCTTCTTTGGTTAGTTTAGCACAGGTGCCATCATATCGAGGAGGAAGCTTTGCAGCCATCGCTTTTTTCCGTTTCTCTTCCAACAATTCCGGTGAGCAGAAACAATAATACGCTTTATTCTCATCTAATAGTTTTTGAACATATTTCCGGTATAACTCGGAGCGTTCTGATTGCAGGAATGGCCCTTCATCAAGGTCTAAACCAAGCCAAGACATACTATCGATAATCCCGCGGGTTGATTCTTCAGTGGACCGTGCGGCATCGGTATCTTCAATCCGGAGGATGAACGTTCCCTGATGATGCCGGGCGAAAAGCCAGTTGAATAATGCGCTTCTCGCTCCCCCGACATGAAGATTTCCAGTAGGACTTGGTGCAAAACGTACTCGTACTTTAGTAGTCATAAAAAAATAAATCCGAAATTCGAATATCGAAATTCGAAATAAACCGAATCAAATTCTAATATCGAAATTCTTCTAATCCTTTAGTTTTGATTTTTTTAAGATAACACCAGTTTCTTAAAAGAACGATTTAATCCAGTCGATTCCTTCTTGCAGATTGTTGATACCAAGAACAAATTTGGCGACTCCGGCGATAATAATAATGATTATCGCCAATCCGATAAGCCGTTTAGCCAACTTCGAGATCACCCAATGCTTTTTCGGTCGTTTATCATACTCTCCTTGCCGCGCTTTGAAGGTTTTCATTTGAACATAACAACCTTCACTACAGAAAATCCCATGTTCGGTGGTTACCTGGCAATCGCGACATATCGGTTTCATACATTGTTTACATCTCGCTACTGCTGGTACTAATGGATGATTGATACAGGTACTTTTCTCTGCCATAAGAAAATCCCTCTCAATTTCTTCTAAATTAATTAACAAAATAAATCAACCGATAGTTGATAAATTTCGTCATTATATTTTGAATATTATACCATGAAGGTGCAGGCAGATAAAAAGGAGGAATAATAATCAAAACCAGATACTCGTAGCTGATTGATATAAACTCAATATCTTTGTCTGAATCGACTAACGTTAATCATTGATTCCATGGATTTGGTTTGACAAGGAAAAGCGTTACGGTTTAACATTTTTATAGAACAATATAGTAACGAATATACCGGATAAGAGCGAATTCCGAGACTATGGATTCGATTAATTCGAAATTATTCGAGTAAACTGTAATTTATAGGAGATTAAACGAATGCGAAAATGGGGTTATTTTTTTTGTATCTTATTTTTAGGGATTTTAGCAAGTTCATTATATGCTTTTGATAAACAAGAAGCACGACTGAAAACATTACAAAAAGATTTGGATGAAATCCTTGCATCTCGTAGTGTTCGATCAGCGCAAGTTGGAGTATATGTGGTATCACTCCGGCAAGAAGATGGGATTATCTATGCGAAAAACCAGGAGAAATCGTTTATTCCAGCTTCATGTATGAAACTATTTACTTCGGCCGCGGCCTTAGACACCTTGGGTAGTAATTACACCTTTAAAACGAATATCTATGCTAAGGGTATTATCGATGCACAAGGAGTACTGCATGGCGATCTAATTATTCGTGGTAGCGGAGATCCATCTATTTCCGGCAGGTATCGGAATCGGAAAGTTACTGCAATCCCGGAAGATTTAGCGGACCAGCTTCTTGCTACCGGGATTCGGAAAATCCAGGGGAATCTGATTGCGGATGCGTCCTACTTTGATAAACAAGAACTCGGTTGGGGATGGTCCCATGATTATCTTGATGCCTGGTATGCAGCAAGAGTGGCCGCATTATCGTTTAACGATAATTGTATCGATGCCTATGTGAGTGGAAATGATAAAGTCGGAGAACCAGCAATCATCCGATTCGATCCACCCACGAATTACGCAACAGCGATAAATAAAATCACTACTACTAAACGGGGTACCCGAGCTTCTATTCGCTGGGATTGGATTCCCAACACCCGACAAATCGAGTTTCGTGGGACAGTTCCGGTCCGTTCCGGAGCGATATTGCATTATATCGCAGTGGATAACCCGACCATGTTTGCATTGACCGTGTTAAAAGAAACGTTTGCAAGAAAAGGGATTCAAATTACCGGGCAATTGTTTGATATCCAGCAGCCATTACCATCCCCGATAACTCCAGAATTCCGAGTGGTAGCTAGTTATGCTTCACCTGAATTAGGTGTTCTCATGAAAAAAGTTAATAAGAATAGCCAGAACTTCTTTGCCGAACAACTGCTTAAAACTACCGGGGCGGTGAAATATCAAAGCGGTACTTATGATGCCGGAGTTAAAGCAGTGCAATCGCTGATGCAACGAGCTAAAATTGATATGGAAGGATTTGAACAGGTTGATGGCAGTGGATTATCTGCATATAATCAGGTTACCCCGGAACAGATGGTCGGAATCTTAAAATATATGTATCGTCATGCATATAATCAGACCTATTATGATTCGCTATCGATCCCCGGAGTTGACGGTACCTTACGGAGCCGGTTTAGAAATCTCAGCAGTCGCATGCGCGGGAAAACCGGATCGATTAAGATGGTTTCATCGTTAGCCGGATATCTGACTACCAAACATGATGAGCCGATAGCATTTGCGATTCTATTCAATAATATCCCGAACCATTGGTCAGCAATCGTTGCTGAAGATAAAATCGTAAATAGACTTGCTGAGTTTTAGTTTACTATTTAGAACGTTAGTATGTAATACTATAAGGATTAAAGATTGGATTCGGATATAGCGGTTTTGAATTCAATCGCTCTGCTATATAGCCATCTACCTATGTTAAACGAACCGATAAAAATTAGCGATATCCTCTGGAAAAGCCTTGATACTATCGAGTTTAAAAAGGATATATATCCGAAATTAATTGAATTGCAATGGTATAATATTCTCGGTCCGACACTGGTTCAGCATTGTAAATTCCAGAAAATTGAACAAGACACGCTCTATATTAAAGTAAATTCTGCAGAATGGTATCGAGAACTAACGGAACTAAAATCGCAGCTCATAGATAAATTTAACCGGTATTTTAATAAAACTATCTTGAAAGAAATCGAATTTATCGCTCCTGCCTATGCCAAACCTCGACCTCGAACAAGAATTAAAACGGATCGCAAAAGATAACGGTATTGCATTGTTCGGTGTTGCCAACATTGAGAAGATAACCGAAGATATGCATCCGGAAGTGCAGCATGCATTAAAAGAGTTACCGAATGTTATTTCTATCGGCATCCGGTTATCTGACCGTATCATGGAATCGTTAGTTGATAAACCGACCAAACTATATCTGCATCATTATAAAACCTGTAATCAGGTACTCGATCATACTACGGTTAAACTAATAAATATTATTCAATCTTATGGGTATAATGCAATGCCGATTCCGGCATCGCAATTGGTTGATTGGGGTGGGACTACTACCGGCCATATTTCGCATCGGAAAATAGCACAACTTGCCGGACATGGTTGGTTCGGTCGGAGCGGATTGATTATTCATCCGGAATATGGTGCCCGAACTAGATATGCATCAATTTTTACTGATGCACCGTTATCAATTGCAGAACCGAATCGAGGAAATTGCGGGGCATGCAGAATATGTATCTCAGTTTGCCCTGCAGGTGCGATATCTGAGACCGGACCGGATATCGAGAAATGTTTTGGCCAACTCAAGCAGTTTGCCAGACATTTAGGTGGAACCCAATATATTTGTGGATTGTGTATTAAAGCATGTAAGGGCAACCGGGGAAAAATAGATACGTAAGAACGAAAGAACCGAAAAACAGATAAACTGAAGAATTTACTTAACCATTTAACCTGGTTTTCTATGAAAGCTAGAATAATTCATTTAACGATAATTCTTTTATTTATATATAGTATATCGAATGCAGAAATAACACGATATATTCCCCCAACCTTCTTTTCGATGCAATCGCATTCATTGCAAGGAGATACCGCATTCCATGCGCGAACCTGTGAACTCATGGCTGATGCCGGAGTAAGAATTATTCGCGATGAAATGTATTGGAGTAATCTAGAAAAAGTGCCAGGGAAAATTGTTTTTCCAGAAAACTATATCCAGAATGTAGATATAACTCTAGCCTATGGTATGGAACCGATGATTATTCTGGATTATGCGAATCCGAATTATGATAATGGGAAACCGCCGTATACCGATGAAGGGAGAGTAGCATTTGCCCGATATTGTTCTGCAGTCGTCAGCCAGTTTAAAGGGAAAATAAAATATTTCGAAATCTGGAATGAACCGAATATCGCCGGATTCTGGAATCCGGAACCGAATCCGAAAGATTATGCATTATTATTAAAATCAGCATATCAAGCATGTAAATCAGCGAATCCGAATTGTGTGATTCTAGGTGGGGTAACCAGTCTCGTTGATACCACTTTTATCGAGAAAGTGTTCCAAAACGGGGGCGCGCAATATATGGATATTATATCGGTACATCCGTATACCGGTGTTTCTCCGGAAGAGAATGATTTGATTGGGAAACTGAATGTTACCAGAAAGCTAAGCGAAAAATATGAGAAGCCTTTAAGAATATGGATTACTGAAGTGGGGTATCCGACACATATCGGGCCTAATGGATTTCCAGAAGCTACCCAAGCGAAATATTTAGTCCGTACCTATTTGCAGGCGTTAGCCAGTGGGTGGGTCGATGCAGTATTCTGGTACTGGTTTGGTCCTGATGGTCCTGATGCAACTTATAGTGAAGATCGGTTCGGAATCATCCGCCAAGATTGGTCAGAGAAACCGGCATATGCCGCATATAGAACCATGACTGAACAGTTGAGGAAAGCAAGGTTGCTTGGTTCGATTTCTAATGAAACCCAATCGATACTTGGCTATCGCTATCAAGTAGGGTCGAATCAGGTAACGGTGTTATGGTCGAAACAAGGATTGGCTACTGCGAGTTTGAAAACGAAAGCCAATCAGATTACAAGAGTGCTTTCAGATGGAACGCAGCAGGTATTTATCCCATGGCAGAATGTCGTTACGTTAACATTCACCGAAGCACCGACCTATATTATTTCTGGTAAAGAGCCGGTGCAACTCAGTTCGCCATTGATTCAGTTTGCTAACAATAAATATGTATTTCCACCCGGGTCGGTTAAAGAAGCGAATCTATTTATTGATAATCGGATTATTAAACCGGCGAGAAAACTTGATGGAGAAGTAAAGGTATCAGTCCTACCAGCGGAGATGCAGACGAATCAAAATATTATCCGATTTGAAGCTAAACCGATGACCACTTCTATTTGTAAGATTGATATTACTACTCCCCAGTTAGCGCTGAATACCACAGCGATATTATCCGCAGATTTAATGGTAGGAAATAAACGAGCTGGATTGGTAAGCAGTGAAGTGATGCTTACCGAACCGGCAGTACTTTTAATTCATCCGATACTGGATGGAAAAACGTCAACTAAAAAGATCGATGTGGTTTTAAAGAACCTGATGGAATCCCCGGTTTCTGGCGAGATATTAGTATCTTCAATAAAAGATGTTATTTTCAGCCAATCGGATATTTTATTTGGTAATCTCAGTGCAAATAGAGAACAGGTATTTGAATCAGAACTTCGCGGTTCGGGATTTCAGCCGGATACTCTATACCCGATAGAAGTAAAAGCATATTTATCAAATGGGAAAATACTAGCTAAACAGAGAGTAGTAGATTTTCTCCCGTGTAAGAAGGCTACACAGCCTATCGTTATTGATGGCAAGCTGGATGAATGGAACGATGCAGCGCAGATAACCTTAAATCGGGCAGACCAGATCACTTCAAAAAAAGCAAATTGGAGAGGAATCTATGATTGCAGTGGCGCGGTATATACCTTATGGGATGACCAGAATCTATATGTTAGTGCTATTATCCTTGATGATATTAAGAGCAATAGCATCAAACCAGGATCGAATATATATCGGAGTGACGGTCTGGAAGTATACTTAGATACCGATTTATATGGCGATGAAGATATGGCAAAATATAGTGATGATGATTACCAGTTTGGATTCTTTAATACTCCGGAAGGTTCGATTGTTTGGCGATGGTCGCCGGGAGATCAGTTGGATAACCAGGCGAAACTAGCTATCGTCTATCGAGATGATATAAAAGATGATACCGGTCAGCCGATTTCCGGTTATGTGATTGAAGGGAGTATTCCTTTATCTGAACTAAAACTCCAGCCGAAACCGGGAACAGTAATTGGATTTACGGTAGCCATCGATGATGATGATACCCCCGATTCGATCGATCCATTCAATCAAGATAAACAGATGAATTGGGCTGGAAATAAAAATAATTGGTGTGACCCTACCGGATTCGGCCAATTATTCTTTACAGAATAAAAGATTACGGCGATTAAAAGATAGATTACAGCGATATTAATATAATCATAGTCGGGTTTGTATATCGTTGTAATCAAGTATTCAGAGGAGAAAAGAAACATGAGTAAGAAACAGTCATTAGCTATTGCAGCAAATCAGAATATCATTGAGATGGAGTATGCGGTGCGTGGTCCGTTACCCAAACGCGCGGCAGAATTGAAAAAGCTGGGGAAACAAGTGATTTTATGTAATATCGGGAATCCGCAAGCATTAGGGCAATATCCCTTAACCTATTATCGTCAGGTATTAAGTTTGGTAGAAGACCGGACGAAAATAGAACGGGAACGGCAGTTAAAAAAGATATATCTGGGAAATAAGGCGGCGTTTAAAGGGATGAACTCGGCTGATTTTATTTCCGATTATCTTCTTGATTTGACGGAAAAGGTCTTGGCGAATACTGTTATTGGGATGGGTGCATATTCTGAAAGTAACGGGTATTGTTTCATTCGAGAAGCAGTAGCAAAGTTTATCAATAAACGGGATGGATTTAAGGCATCCAGCGAGTTAAGTGCTAATCCGGATAGTATCTTCATCAGTAATGGCGCGAGTGAAAATGCGAAACATATCATCGATTTGCTGATTTCTAAACCTACCGATGGCATCATGATACCAACGCCGCAATATCCATTATATTCAGCGTCAATCAAAAAAGTCGGGGGAGTGCAGGTGAATTATTATCCTGATGAAGATGCCGGCTGGAATTTAAATCGGGAGATTCTTGATCAAGCATATACTACCGCCAAAAAGAATGGGGTTACGATTAAAGGGATTGTAGTAATCAATCCGGGGAATCCGACCGGTGCGATTCTGGATAAGAAAACGATCAATGAAGTTATCGAGTTTGCTGAAGAGAATAAACTGGTCATTATCGCTGATGAAGTATATCAAGAAAATGTATACGGTGCGAAATTTGTTTCTTTTGCCAAGGTATTAGGAGGCCGACCGGTTCCGTTATTTAGTTTGCATAGTACTTCGAAAGGGTTTATGGGCGAATGCGGGCATCGGGGAGGCTATCTGGAAATCCGGAATGCGCCGAAAGTAAAAGGTACGAACCTTTCGTTTACCGAGGTTATCTTAAAACAAGCGTCAGTCAGTCTATGCTCTAATACCGTAGGTCAGCTATTAATTTATTTAATGGTAACTCCACCTGAAAAGGGCAGTGCACCCTATGCGCAGTTTATTGAAGAGAAAGAGGCGGTATTAAACGATTTGTTTGATAAAGCATCTATGATTCGCGAAGCGTTCAAGAAAATGGATGGGGTAGAATGCTTCGGCAGAACCGGGGCGATGTATCTATTCCCGCGATTGAATAAGCTGCCGAAGGGGACCAATGATTTCGACTATTGTATGAATCTATTAGAAGCTACTGGGTTATGCACCGTTAACGGTTCCGGGTTTGGCCAGAAGGAAGGGACCCATCATCTGCGAATAGCCTTCTTACCTACCAAACAACTTTTAGAAAAAGTCTTACCGGAATGGATTAAGTTCCATAATCAGTATGTGAATAAGAAATAGGTGAAAAAGCAAATTCACCGGCGGTAAATTTGCTTTTATTGCCTTGAATTTATTTGGATTACCGAGCAGATTGCCCTTTTCGCAATCTGCTTTTTCTTTTTTCTCCTTTCATCTCACCTTAACCTTGAGTTTTATGGTTTTCGCTTGACAACATTAATCTTAATTCGATAGAATCTTCTTTATTAAGGCTTAACAAAATTAGCAGAATTCGGGTTTAAAATATAATAATATGACAAAAAAAGTGTTTTTCCAGTCAGTTAGTAACGGTCAAGTTGATATTATCCAGCTATTTCTTGATATATTGCAAACCCAGAAAATCAGATATTGTATTATCGGTGGGTTAGCGGTAAATGCTTATGTTGAGCCGGTGGTAAGTCTAGATTTGGATATTATTATTACCGCTGAATCAATCGATGAGTTGGTCAAGGAAGCGAAAAAAGTATTTAAAATAGAGCGATTTCCGCATAGTATTAATTTAAGCAGCCCTAAATCCGATCTCCGAATCCAGATTCAGATTGATTCAAGGTATCAAGTGTTCATTTCTCGGGCTAAAAGGAAAAATGTTCTCGGGTATCCAATGATGATTGCTGCGATAGAAGATGTTTTGCAGGGGAAACTCTGGGCG